>JBAPVZ010000180.1:0-1829 GCA_049283435.1 Candidatus Dormiibacterota bacterium | reverse complement strand
GAGCTGGACCGGGTCGCGCAGGCCCGGGAGGCGGAGGCGGGATCGCTCCAGCGCGCGATCAGCGAGCACGAGCAGCGGGTCGCGGAGCACCGGGCCGAGGCCAAGGGCCTGGAGCTGGAGCGGGCGCGCTGGCGTGAGCGGGTCGCCGATCTGACGCGCCAGGTGCAGCAGGCAGAGCGCGACCGGGAGCAGGCGGAGCAGGGGCTGCAGGCTCGGCAGCGACGCGCCGAGGCGGCGACCGCCGAGACCGAGGCGGCGGAGCGGGCGCTGCCCGAGCGGCGCTCGCAGGTCGAGTCCGCGCGCGCCCGGCTGGTGAGCGCCGAGCAGCAGTCTCCGGAGGAGCAGGCGGAGCTGGCGGCGGCGGCGCGCGAGCTCGTCGGCTCCGAGGAGGCTCGCGTGGATGCCCGGCTCAAGGCCTCGACGCTCCGCGGCAACCTCGACCTGCAGCGGCGTGACGCGGAGCTGGCGGAGACGCGGATGGAGCAGCTCCGCGAGCGGATGCCGGAGGGCCTGGCGCCGGAGGAGGTGCCGGGCGGCAAGGCGCGCGAGCGCGAGATGCGCCAGCTCGAGCGCCGGCTGCAGGAGATCGGCCCCACGAACGCGCTCGCCGCCCAGGAGTGCGAGGAGCTGGACGCGCGCTACCACACGCTGCTCGAGCAGCTGGGGGACATCGATCGCGCCCGGACCGACCTGGAGCAGCTCGTCGGCAAGTTGCGCGAGGAGGAGGAGACGCGCTACGACGCCGTGTTCGGCGCCGTGGCCGCGAACTTCCAGGAGTTGTACGGCGAGCTGACCGGTGGCGGCAAGTCGACGCTGCGTCATCATCCCGGCTCGGACGGCCCTCGCAGTGGTCTCGAGATCCTGGTCCAGCCTCCACGCAAGCGGATGCAGAGCGTGCATCTGCTCAGCTCGGGCGAGCGCTCGCTGACCTCGCTCGCACTCGTCATGGCGCTCCAGGCCGTGAACCCGGCGCCGGTCACGATCTTCGACGAGGTCGACGCCGCGCTCGACGATGCGAACGTCGCCCGGTTCGGCGAGATGCTGCGCCGGCTCGGCGAGGAGCGCCAGTTCCTCGTCGTCACCCACAACCACATGACGATGGCGTCCTGCGGCGTTCTCTACGGCGTGCACCTCGACGAGAGCGGCTGCTCGCATCTGGTGTCGGTGCGGTTGGAGGACATCGCGCCCGCTCGCAAGCGCGGGCAGGTACGGGTGCAGTCGGCCTGAGCCGGCGCGGGCTCGAGCCGGCGACCGCTCGAGAGAGCGGCCCGAGCGCTGACGCGGGCGAGGCAGTATGGTCTCCTCGTGTACGGCGAGGCGATCGAGCGGTCCTTCCGGATCGTCTGGCGGCGGCCCTACCTCTGGCTCCTGGGTGTCCTCGGCGGCGTGACCGCCGCCAGCACGGGCGTCTCTTCTTCGTCGCCGATGCCGCGTGGCACCTCCCCCGCGCCGCTGTCGATGACGGCCTTCGCGAGGCAGCTGGCGGAGACGGTCTCGGTCCCGCTGCTCGTCGTCTCCGGTGCGCTGGTGCTGATCGTGCTCGTGCGGTCGATCGTGGGCTGCGCGCTGCAGCCGGCCCTGATCCACGCCGCGGCCGAGCACGACGCCGATCGGCCGTCGGATCTGCGCTCCGCCTGGCACGCCGGCCTCGCCTGCTTCTGGCGCTACCTCTGGTTCAGCCTGCTGACGCTCGCGATCCAGATCATCGCGTTCGTTCCGTTTCTGGCGCTGCTCGGCGCCGGCCTCGCCGCCCTCCTGCTCGGCAGCCGGTCGAACCGTCCCGCCGCGATCCTGCTGCTCGCGTTCTCGCTGCCCGTCCTCGCGGTGAC
>JBAPVZ010000179.1:0-4476 GCA_049283435.1 Candidatus Dormiibacterota bacterium | reverse complement strand
GCCCTCATCACCCGGCCTCGTTATCGCAAGAGACTTTTGATAGCACTGGTACGATGGCCGGGTGAGCGCGCTGGACAAGGACGCCGGCAGGACGACCACGTCGCAAGTGACGTTCGTCGCGTCGCTGCGCGCGCGCGGCCTGCGGGCCACCCCGCAGCGGGTCGTCCTCCATCGCATCGTGTCGGAGCGCAACGGACACGTGACGGCGGACGAGCTGCTCGCCGCGGCGACCGCCGAGCTCCCCTCCGTGTCGCTGCCGACCATCTACGCGGCGCTCGGTCTGCTGGAGCAGATGGACGTCGTTCGCCGGGTCAGCTCCCTCGGCGGCACGACGATCTACGACACCCGCCGGCGACCCCATCACCACGCCGTCTGCCGGATCTGCGGCAAGGTGGAGGACCTGGAGGCGATGATCGACGCCGACCCCGCGCTCGCCGCGGCCGGGGCGGCCGGATTCGGATCGCTATCCGCTCAGGTGACGGTGCAGGGCGTCTGCGCCGAGTGCGCCGCACACCAGCTGCCGGAGCGGCTCGCGGACTGAGACCGCCGCACGGCCGGTGCCGGCCTGACGGCGACCGCCGGCGGCTGGCGCAGGTAGGATGCGGCCCGAGGGGGCGGCTCCCTCCCACCCATGCAGCAGAACAAGTCCTCCCCACTCACCTGGCGGATCGTGCGGGCCGTGGCAGCCCTCGTCGTCGTGCTCTTCCTCTTCGCCGGGCACGACTTCTTCATCGGGCTGGTTCCCGCCAAGTACACGATCCCGATCGAGATCGGCATCGCGATCGTCGTCGCCGTGATCGGCACGATCGCGATCCGCGAATGGCTCAGCCTGATCTTCCGCAGCGTCGACCGGCAGGCTGCCGTCGTCCTTCGCAACTTCGGAACCTGGGCGCTCTACGCGATCCTCGCCCTCTCCATCGCCGCCGAGCTGGGCGTCAACCTGAGCGGGTTGCTCGTCGGCGGTGCGATCCTCGGCGTCGTCGTCGCCACCGCCGCGCAGACCTCCCTCGGCAACTTCTTCGCCGGCCTCGTGCTGATGCTCGCCCGCCCGTTCGAGATCGGCGCGACGGTGCGCCTGCGCAGCTCGATCGCCGGCACGATCGAGTTCGAGGGGACGGTCGCCGACACCAACGCGCTGTACACGACGCTGCGCACGGCTCGCGGCGAGCTGCTCCGGCTCCCCAACGGGCTCGTCGTCAACTCGGCGCTCGTCGTCGGACGCCCCCCGGTGCAGGGCTCTCTGCAGGTCGAGGTGCCGACCACCACGACGCTCGCGACGCTCCGCAGGGGTATCCACGAGCGGCTCGGCGATCGCGCGGCGCAGGTCACGGTCGTCCCCACCCAGCTTCGGGCCGCCGCCGGCGAGATGGCATCGACCCTGCTCTGTCAGGTCGAGGTCCGCTCGCGGCGCCCGCTGGACGAGTCGACGTTCGCAGCCGCGATCGTCGGTGCGCTCGCCCTGCACGGGGTCGTCGACGCGAGCGCGGCGCCACCCCCGCCCTGACCTGATCTCGGGCCCCACGACGACGATGTCGAAGCCGGGGCCGTCAAGATGACGAACGTGGGGACAATCGATCCCGACGCGCACCGGCCCTACATCGGTCGCCCGCTGCGTCGCCGTGAGGACGAGGCGCTGGTCACCGGACGCGGCACGTACGTCGACGACCTTCGCCTGCCCGGTTTGCTCCATCTCGCCGTCGTTCGCTCGCCGGTGCCGTGCGGCCGGCTCGCCGGCGTCGACGCCGAGGCGGCGCGCGCGATGCCGGGCGTCCTCGCCGTCTGGACGGCGGCCGACCTCCCCGAGCTCGCGTCGGCGATGCCCGACTTCCAGGCCCCGGCCTTCCAGGCACGACCACGGCCGCTGCTTGCCCGGGGAGCCGTGCACTACAGCGGCGAGGCGGTCGCCGTCGTCGTCGCCGAGACGCCCTACGCCGCGCGCGACGCGGCCGACTCGGTGTTCTGCGACGTCGAGCCGTGGCCCGCGGTGACCGAGGTTCGAGAGGCGGCGAAGGCTGCCGCGCCGCGCGTCCATCCGGAGCTGCCGTCGAACCTCGCCGGCCACATGCGCCGCCGCTACGGCGACATCGACGAGGCGTTCGCCGGCGCTCCGGTCGTCGTCGCCGAGGAGCTGCACCTGGCCCGCATCATGGCGGCGGCGATGGAGCCCCGCGCCAGCGCCGCTGCCTACGACCGGAGTTCGGGCGGTCTGCGAGTCTGGGCGTCGACGCAGTGGGTATTCGGGGTGCGGGCCGCCATCTGCGGCATCCTCGATCTGGCGCCGGAGCAGGTCGTCGTGACCGCGCCCGACGTCGGCGGCGGGTTCGGGGCGAAGGGCCTCGCCTATCCGGAGGAGGTGCTGGTCGCGATCGCCGCGCGCCGGCTCGGCCGACCGGTCCGCTGGACGGCGAGCCGCAGCGAGGATCTGGCGACGACCGTGCACGGCCACGGATCTCAGCTGGAGCTGGAGCTGGCGGCGGAACCGGACGGCAGGCTGCGCGGCCTGCGCGGACGCATCCTGCACGACATGGGCGCGTATGCGTCCTCGGCGGTCAACCGGACCGACAGCATGGTCCCCCACCTCGTCTCGATGTACCGGCTGCCCACGCTGGACGTCGACGTCGAGTTCCTGTACACGAACTGCGCGCCGGTCGGTTTCATCCGCGGTGGCGGGCGGCCGGTCGGCAACTTCGGCATCGAGCGGCTGATGGACCGACTGGCGCACCGGCTCGGCATCGACCCGGTCGAGCTGCGGCGGCGCAACCTGATCGCGCCGGACGCGATGCCGTTCGATACGCGGTTCCCGCAGGACGGGGCGACGATCGTCTACGACGGCGGCGACTACCCAGCCCTGCTCGAGAAGGCGGCCGGCGACATCGACTACGACGGCTGGCGGGCGGCGCCGCCGCCGAACCAGGGGCTCGGCATCGCCTGCTGCGTCGAATCGACCGGCCTCGGCAAACCGGAGCCGGCCCAGGTCGCGATCGCGCCCGACGGCGCGGTCACGCTGTCGATCGGCTCGACGCCGCACGGCCAGGGCCACGAGACGACGTTCGCGCAGGTGCTCGCCGACCGGCTCGGCGTCCCGATCGAACGCATCGCAGTCGTCGCGGGGGACAGCCGCGCGGTTCCCGGCGCCGGCGTCACCGCCGCCAGCCGCAGCGCACTGGAGGTCGGCAACGCGGTCGCACTGGCGGGTTCCCGGCTGCGGCGAGCACTGCTCGATCGAGCCGGCGCCGTGCTGGAAGCCGACCCGGGAGACCTGGCGCTGGACGAGTTCGGCGCCGCCGTCCGCGGCACGCCCTCGCGCACCGCCCCCTGGTCGGCGCTGGTGCCGGAGGGTCTCGCGGCCGGGGAGCGGTACGACCCGGCCGGCCGGCGTGCCTGGTCGTCGGGCTGCCACGCGGCGCTGGTCGAGCTGGATCCGGAGACCGGCGAGGTGCGGATCCTGCGCTACGTGATCGCGCACGACACCGGCCAGGCGATCAACCCGCGGCTGCTCGAGGGTCAGCTGCAGGGCGGCTACGCACACGGGGTCGGCTACGCGCTGTTCGAGGAGACGGCCTACGAGGCGACCGGGAACCTGCTCAGCTCGACGTTCGTCGACTACACGATCCCCGGCACCCCCGAGGTCGGCATTCCCGAGCTGCACGAGGTGCGCGCCCCGACCGTCCACAACGAGGAGGGGTTCAAGGGCGCCGGCGAAGCGGGAACGATCGCGGTGCCGGGCGCGATCGCGAACGCGGTCGAGGACGCGCTCCGCCGGCTCGGCGTCGACGCGGCGGTGAACGAGGTGCCGATCACGCCGGGCCGGCTGCTCGAGCTGCTACGGCGCGACGCGTGACCAACCTCGTCCCGCCGCGCGTGAAACGACGGCCGATCGCCGGCCATCGGCCCCTTCCCGGCGCAACGTAGCGACCGCTTGCCGGCGATCGGCCCCTTCCCCGGCGCGACGCAGCGAACCGACCGCGGCGCGCCGCCGGCCGCCTACACCGACGTCGGGACCGCGGCCTGGATGCTCTCGCCGACCACCTCGACGATGCGGTCGATCTGCTCTTCGGTCGTGACGAACGGGGGCGCCATCTCGAGCACGTCCTGCCGGTTGCGGATCAGCACGCCCCGCTCGCGCGCGGCGGCGACGATCTTGCCGCCGATCGCGTCCGCCTCGGGGAACGAGCGCCGCGTCGCCCGGTCCGCGACGACCTCGACCGCGGCCATTAGGCCGAGTCCGCGCACGTCGCCGACGCTCGGCAGCGAATCCAGCGTGTGCAGGCCCGCGCGCAGCCGCTCCCCGAGCTGGGCGGCGCGGGCGACGAGGCCCTCCCGCTCGATGATGCGTAGGTTCGCCAGACCGACGGCGCACGACGTCGGATGGCCGGAATACGTGTAGGCGTGCATCCAGGCGACGTCGGGCGGCAGCTCGCGCAGCGCGGCGTCGAGCTTCTCGCCGAGGATGATGCCGCCGAGCGGGATGTAGCC
>JBAPVZ010000178.1:0-3469 GCA_049283435.1 Candidatus Dormiibacterota bacterium | reverse complement strand
CTCGCCCTCTGCGACGCGCGGTTCCTGGACGAGCTCGAGGAGTGCCAGGTCGCCGGGTTGCGCACAGTCCCGTTCGACGGCCCCGGCGCTGACGACCTGGCCCGACTCGCCGAGCGGCAGGGGGCCTCGTTCACCAACGTCGACACCGCGAGCGACGACGTCGCGATGCTCGCGTTCACGTCCGGCACGACGGGCCGGCCGAAGGCGACGATGCACTTCCAGCGCGACCTGCTCGCGATCTGCGACACCTTCTCCCGCCACCTCCTGCGTCCGCGCCCGACCGACGTCTTCATCGGAACGCCGCCGATGGCGTTCACGTACGGGCTGGGGGGCGCGCTCGTGTTCCCGCTGCACGCCGGTGCCGCGACGGTGCTGCTCGAGACGAGCGCGCCCGACCACCTGCTCGAGATGAGCCGCCGTCACGGCGTGACGACGATCTTCAGCGCGCCGACGTTCTACCGGAATCTCGTGCCGCTGCTGGAGCGATCGCCGCTGCCGAGCCTCCGCGACGGCGTTTCGGCCGGCGAGACGATGCCGGCCGCGACCTGGGAGGCGTTCGCCGCGACGACCGGCGTCCGCCTCATCGACGGCCTCGGTTCGACCGAGATGCTCCACATCTTCATCGGCGCGACGCCGGAGGAGATGCGGCCCGGCGCCACCGGCACCGCGGTGCCCGGCTACGTCGCGGAGATCCAGGACGGGCAGGGCAATGTGCTCCCCGTCGGTGAACCCGGCCTGCTCGCCGTCAAGGGGCCGACCGGCTGCCGCTACCTCGCCGGCGACCGGCAGGGCCGCTACGTGCAGCGCGGCTGGAATCTGACCGGCGACGTCTACACGCAGGACGCTCATGGCTACTTCCGCTACGTCTCGCGCGCCGACGACATGATCATCTCGTCCGGGTACAACATCGCGGGGCCGGAGGTCGAGGCGGCGCTGCTCCGCCACCGAGACGTGGACGAGGTCGCCGTCGTCGGCATCCCCGACGAGGCGCGCGGTCAGCTCGTGAAGGCGTTCGTCGTGCTGCGCCAGGGGATCGGGGGCGACGATCGGCTGCTCGGGGAACTGCAGGACTTCTGCAAGGGGGAGATCGCGCCCTACAAGTACCCGCGCGCGATCGAGTTCGTCGAGACCCTGCCGCGCACCGCGACCGGGAAGCTGCAGCGCTTCCGGCTGCGCCAACCGTAACGCCAGCCACCTTGAGTGCCGCTCCGCTCCGCATCGCCGTGGTCGGCGGCGGCCCCGCCGGGCTCTACTTCTCGCTGCTCGCGAAGCAGCTCGGCCCCGGGAACGAGATCGAGGTCTTCGAGCGCAACGCCGAGGGTGACACGTTCGGGTTCGGCGTCGTCTTCTCGGACGAGACGCTCGGCGGTATCGAGCATGCGGATCGGGCGATCTTCGAGGCGATGCAGTGCGAGTTCGCGCGCTGGGACGACATCGACGTCCGCTACCGGGGAGCGACGACGACGTCAGGGGGGCACGGCTTCGCGGCGATGATGCGGCACCGGCTGCTCGCGCTCCTGCAGGCGCGAGCGCGCGAGCTCGGGGTCCAGATCCACTTCCGTCAGGAGGCGCCGAGCATCGCGGCGCTGGCCGACCGTGACCTCATCGTCGCCGCCGACGGCGTCAACAGCCGGATCCGTGCCGAGGGCGCGGCGACGTTCGGCCCCTCCGTCGAGCTCGGCTCCTGCCGGTACATGTGGCTCGGAACCGAGCAGGTCTTCGACGCCTTCACGTTTGCCATCGTCGAGGCCCCGTTCGGCGCCCTCCAGGTCCACGCCTACCCGTACAGCCGGGAGATGAGCACGTTCATCGTCGAGGCGGCAGAGCGGCCGTGGCGACAGGCCGGGTTCGACGCGACCGAGGACCGCGTCTGGCAGCCGGGCGAGAGCGACGTCGAGGGCGTGAACCGGCTGGAGCAGCTGTGTGCGTCGCTGCTCGGGGGGGCGCGGCTCGTGACCAATCAGAGCCGCTGGATCCGCTTCCCGACCATCGCGAACCGGCACTGGCGCGACGGCAACGTGGTGCTGCTCGGCGATGCGGCGCATACCGCCCACTTCTCGATCGGATCGGGAACCAAGCTCGCGATGGAGGACGCGCTCGCGCTCGCCGCCTGCCTGCACGAGCAGGCGACCGTCGGGCAGGCGCTCGCCGCGTACGAGCAGGAGCGCCGGCCGGTCGTCGAGAGCACCCAGCGCGCGGCCCAGGCGAGTCAGGAGTGGTTCGAGCGCATCGAGCAGTACCTCGGCCAACGACCGCGGCAGTTCGCGTTCAACCTGCTGACGCGCAGCCGCCGCGTCACGCGCGACAACCTGGCACTGCGCGATCCCGAGTTCCAGCAGCTGGTGGACGACGACTTCGCCGCCGTGCAGCCGGTCCCGGCGCTGCGCCCCAGCCCGCCGCCGCTGCTGCTGCCGCTCCGCCTGCGCGATCTGGAGCTGCCCAACCGCATCGTCGTCTCGCCGATGGACATGTACTCGTCGCAGGACGGCCTGATCGGGGATTTCCACCTCGTCCATTTGGGGTCGAAGGCACTCGGCGGCGCCGGCCTGGTGATGACGGAGATGGTCTGCGTGTCGCCGCAGGGTCGCATCACGCCGGGGTGCGCCGGTCTCTGGGACGACGCCCACGAGGCGGCGTTCCGGCGCGTCGCGACGTTCATCCACGAGCACAGCGCCGCGCGGGCCGGCCTGCAGCTCGGCCACAGCGGGCGCAAGGGCGCGACGAAGCTGATGTGGGAGGGCATGGACGAGCCGCTCGAGGCGGGTGCGTGGCCGCTGCTCGCACCGTCGGCGCTCCCCTACCACGCGGACCGCAGCCAGGTCCCGATCGCGATGACCGAGCGCGACCTGGCGCTCGTCGAGGAGCAGTTCGTCGCCGCGACGGTGCGCGGGGCGCGCGCCGGCTTCGACCTCCTGGAGCTGCACGCGGCGCACGGGTACCTGCTCGCGAGCTTTCTCTCCCCGCTGACCAACCACCGCGAGGACGGCTACGGTGGTTCGCTCGCCGCCCGCCTGCGCTTCCCGCTGCGGGTCTTCGACGCGATGCGCGCGCAGTGGCCGGCCGAGCGGCCGATGACGGTGCGGATCTCCGCCTGCGACTGGGCGCCGGGTGGGGTCTCCCTCGACGACGCGGTCCAGATCGCGAAGGCCTTCCGCGACCACGGCGCCGACGCAATCGACGTCTCGACCGGACAGACCGTCCCCGGCGAGCGGCCGGCGTTCGGCCGTACCTACCAGGTGCCGTTCAGCGACGCGGTCCGCAACCGGGCCCAGGTACCGACGGTCGCGGTCGGGGCGATCAGCTCCGCCGATGACGTCAACAGCATCCTGCTCGCCGGGCGCGCCGATCTCTGCGCGCTCGGTCGTGCCCACCTCTTCGATCCCGCCTGGACGCTGCACGCCGCCGCGGAGGCGGCCGCTGCCGCCGTGTGGCCGGTCCAGTTCCAGGGGGGCAGCCGGCGGCCGCCGGG
>JBAPVZ010000177.1:0-2193 GCA_049283435.1 Candidatus Dormiibacterota bacterium | reverse complement strand
CTGTGTAAGAGTCGGGCTCTCATGCACGGAGACGATCAGGAGCGGCTCCTGTCCGATGTTGCGAAAGCCGTGCAACGTGTGGGCCGGGACGGAGATGATAGCCTCTGCGGTCGCCTCGATGATCTCGGCGCCGGCCGTCCATCGTCCATTGCCCTCGAGCAGCACGAAGGTTTCGGCGTAGGGATGGGTGTGCAGTTCTACAAAGCGGCCAGGCGGGGTGCGGACGATGAACATCGTCACGCCGGCACCAGCTCGCGGACCGCCCTCGAACAGCCAGGCGGTAGGGCTTCGTCGAAGCTCGTCGAGCCTGAAGTGTGAAGCGGGCATCGCAATCTCTATTGTGGGTGGGCTGGCGCGTGTGCGCGCGAGCGACGCCGCGGCATCGGGCGGTGGCCCTCCCAGCTCCCCGCGTACTGGCAACGCATTCGCTATCGTCCTCGGGCGTGGCGATGCACGACGACCAGCTCCACGTCGACCTCGACGTCGTACGGCGCCTGCTTGCCGACCAGTACCCGCACTGGGTCGACGAGCCGGTCCGCGAGGTCGCCGGCAGCGGCACCGTCAACGCGATCTACCGCATCGGCGCCGGGCTCGCCGCCCGGTTCCCGCTGCGCGCCGCCGACCCGGGCGCGGTCGCCGAGCAGCTTCGCGCAGAGGCCGCAGCGTGCCTCGAGCTGTCCACCTGCTGCCCCTTCGCGACGCCCCTGCCGATCACCGTCGGGCATCCGGGCCACGGCTACCCGCTCCCCTGGTTGGTGCAGACCTGGCTCCCAGGCGAGATTGCCACACCCGACAGCCAGGCCGCCTCGGTCACGTCTGCCCTCGATCTGGCGACCCTGATCCGCGCGTTCCGCGCGGCCGACACGCGAGGCCGGCACTTCACTGGGGCCGGCCGGGGGGGCGACCTCCGCGATCACGATCGGTGGATGGATCGGTGCTTCCGGGAGAGCGCGGGCCTACTCGACGTCGATCGACTCCGTGCCCTCTGGGCGCGCCTCCGGGAGCTGCCGCCGGCCGGGCACGACGTGATGTGCCATGGGGACCTGATCCCGGCCAACCTCTTGGTCCAGGGTGAGCACCTGATCGGCGTCCTCGACGGTGGCGGCTTCGCGGGCGCCGATCCGGCGCTCGATCTCGTGGCCGCCTGGCATCTGCTCGACATCGAGGCACGCGAGGCTCTGCGAGCTGCGCTCGGTAGCGGATCGACGGAATGGCGGCGCGGCGCCGCCTGGGCCTTCGCGCAGGCGATGGGCCTGACCTGGTACTACCGGACCACCAACCCGGCCATGAGCGCACTCGGCGTTAGTACGCTCGCCCGGCTCGTCGACGACGGCGACCTATGAATTCTCACGCCGGTCGTGAGCCGAGAGCCGGCCAGCGCTCCACGCAGGTCACCGTGTGAGGCTCCTTCCCGCCCGCCCAGAGGTGATGCAGTCGACTCGCCGAACGACCCTACGGCGACATCGCGGTCCGTCAGCCGACGGTGGACCGACGTCACGGCAAGTGGATCGGCTACCGGACCCGTCGTCCGCCGCCAGACCCTCGCGCGCGGTTCGTCTGCCCGCGTGCTCGGCCGTAAGCGCCTACCACTCGGACCCGCCGAGCTCCATCAGGATCCAGCCGCCCGCATGGATTGCGGTGCGTCTGCTCCGTCGGGGTCGCAGCCGGCAAGCAACAGGCGTTTACCAGCCGGGCGTCAACTGCGTTGATGATCTTCTCGATCAACGCGGCGATAGCGTCGTCACGGCGCGTCCTCGTGGGCCCAGGACCGTCCGACCTTGGTCGGTAAGGACCCGGACGCCGCGGGGCGCGTTGCGAGGCGATCCAAGTCTGGTTGCCGTGAGAATGGAGCGAGTTCGGGGCGCACGGGCGGCTGCCCAGTCAGCGAGGCGAGGCCGATTCGCCGCTCGTCGAAGTGTTGTCGAGGTCCATGTCGGCACCGAAACCCCTCCGCTCGTCGACCTCCTGTGGGCAGGGGCGACGCTGCGGCTCTGCCTAGGATCGAGGGGAGGGTGAGGTGCGTAAGCCGTGGAGTCCGTCTTTGAGTTCGTTTCGGCATTGACGTCTGTCCCGTCGGTAGGACAGCTCATGGGACAGGCACCTGGGTCGGACGACGGACAGATTCCGGCACTCGTGGACACGGGTCAAGGCCGCGGAGCGCCGACCGAAAGCCCTTGAGCTCAAACCTTGCTC
>JBAPVZ010000176.1:0-4750 GCA_049283435.1 Candidatus Dormiibacterota bacterium | reverse complement strand
CCGGCGAGGCCCGCGAAGATGGCATAGTCGTCGCGCGCGAGCGCATACGGCTCCACGACCCGCTGCATCGCGACGAGGTTGCCGTCGTTGCTGGCCGCTCCCAGGTCGTCCCGCTCCAGGGTCACGGTCGACGGCAGGACAAAGTCCGCGTGGCGAGCGGTGGCGGTCCAGAACGCCTCGTGGACGACGATCGTCTCCGGCCGCGAGAACGCCTGCCGGAGACGGTTCACGTCCTGGTGGTGGTGAAACGGGTTGCCGCCCGCCCAGTAGACGAGCCGGATGTCGGGATAGACGAGCCGCCGCCCGTCGTAGTCGAACGGCTCGCCCGGCTGCAGCAGCAGGTCGGCGATGCGCGCGACGGGGATGAACGAGCGCACCGGGTCGTGCCCCTGCGGGAACGACGGCAGCGCGACCGCGAGCGGCGGCTTCCCGTTGTTGGCCATGACGCCGAGGGCGTAGGCGAACCCGCCGCCGGACAGCCCGATCTGGCCGAGCATCGCTGCCAGCACGACCCCCATCCACACCGGCTGCTCGCCGTGCTCGGCGCGCTGCAGCGAGTGGCTGACCGTGACGAGGGTGCGCTGCCGAGCCATCCGCCGGGCCAGGGAGACGATCGCGGCGGCGGAGGCACCGGTCACGGACGCCGCCCAGCCGGCCGAGCGGACGACACCGTCGGTCTCGCCGCGCAGGTAGCGCGCGAACCGGTCGAAGCCGACCGTGCAGCGCTCCAGGAACGCGGCGTCGCACAAACCCTCCACGAGCAGCGTGTGCGCGATGCCGAGCATCAGGGCGACGTCGGTGCCGGGGCGCAGGCTCAACCACTCGGCGCCCAGGTCGTCCGGCAGGTCGTCGCGCAACGGCCCGATGCAGACGAACGCGCACCCCCGCTCGCGCGCGCGAGAGAGATGCCCCTGGACCAGGTGCCGGCTCGTGCCGCCGGGGGCGACGGCATTGTTCTTGCGCGCCATCCCGCCGAACGCGACGAGCAGCTCGGTGTGCTCGGCGACGATGGACCAGCCGACCCAGTCCTTCTCCACGGTCGCGTACTCGGCGACGACATGCGGCAGGATGACCGACGCCGCGCCCGAGCTGTAGGTGTTGACGGAGCGGACGTAGCCGCCGAGCGTGTTGAGGAAGCGGTGGAGCTGGCTCTGCGCATGGTGGAAACGGCCGGCCGAGCCCCAGCCGTACGAGCCGCCGAAGATCGCCTCGGGGCCGTGGGCGTCGTGCACGCGGCGCAGCTCCGCGGCGAGCAGGTCGGTCGCCCGATCCCAGTCGACGGCGACGAACGGCTCGCGGCCGCGCCCCTCGCTCGCGCCCGGTCCCTGCTCCAGCCATCCTTTGCGCACCATCGGTCGGGCGACCCGCGCCCCGTGCCGGGCCGCGCTCCTCAGGTTCTGCAGGATCGGCGATGGATCGGGATCGATCGGATGGGGCCGAACGATGACGCCGGCGTCGGTGTCGGCCGCGAGGAACGGCCCCCAGTGCGAGCTATGCGGGTGGAAGGCCGGCTCCGCAGGCGGGCGGGCGTCGGATGCAGGAGGTTCGATCTCGCTGTTCTACCATGCCTGGCGCGCAGGAGAACAGGCTGACCGATCAGGCCGGTGAGGCGCCGGCCTGGACGACCGCGCGCATCTCGAGCTCGACCCGCTCGGGATCGTTCGGATACGGCTGCGTGCCGCCGGTGCGCCGGAATCCGTGACGCGCGTAGAGCCGTTCCGCACGGTCGTTGCCGTCGGTGACCCAGAGCCGGACCTCGCCGTAACCCTCCGCAGCGGCCCACGCGAGGACGGCATCGACTAGCTGGCCGGCGATGCCGGTCCCGCGCTCCGCCGGGTGGACCCACATCGAGATCAGCTCGGCTGCCCCCACCTCCTCGTCGCTCGCGATGCCGCACACGACGCCGACCGCATCCTGACCATGCCAGGCGGCGAAGCAGGCGCGCCCGGCCAGACGCTGCCCCCAGGCCCGACCGGGGCGCTCCCGTTCCTCGGCCAGGGTCGACCCGAACGCGAGCGGCGCATCGGCCAGTGCCTGCAGCCGCACCGCTCGGAACGTCCGCCAGTCGGCAGGGGTGAGGAGCCGGACCGAACGTTCGCGCCGCATCGCGGCAGTCTGCCAGAGTGCCCCGCACCGTTGTAGCCAACGGGCTGGTAGCACCGGGCTGGCGGGGCGCGCCGCCTCGCCAGGGTGATCGCCTGGCGAGGAGCGCGGGTCGTCAGCGGGCGGCCGTCACGCCTGGGATCGGTGCTCCCGACGGCATCCCCGCCGCGCGATACGTGTCGTACAGGGGCTGCCAGGCGGTCGCGTTCGCGGCGTGCGGCCCCGCGGGATGACCGCCAGCAACGAGCGTATCGAGCTCGTCCAGGCACACACTCCAGCCTGCCGCTTGCCGTGCCGCAGCCGATCGGTCGCTGAGCACGTCGGTCAGGGTGAAGCGGCAGCGCCCGTCCTCGGTCCGCGCGAGTTCGAAGCGGAGCTCCTCCGCGCCCCAGGTGAACGCGAGCGTGCGCGGCGGGTCGCAGGCGAGGATCGTGCCGGTCCGATCCTCGATGCTCGGGTCGTCACTGAAGGTGATCGGGCCGCCGACGCGCAGGTCGATCGTGACCGTCGCCGGGAACCACCGCCGAAGCTGGTCCGGCTCCGTGACCGCGGCCCACACGCGCTCGACCGGGTGATCGTAGGTGCGCTCGAACCGGACCGCAGGGCGGTCACCGTCTTCCACGTACGTGCCGAGATTCGTCATCTGCTTCTCCTCCTGGATAGGAACGTCTGGCTGCGCTGATCATGCCCCATCTCACATATGCATGTCAAGGCATATTCAAGATTGGCGTGGATTGGCGCGGGTGGATTGGTCCTTGCCGGCACCGACCCGCGCCGTTAGGGTCGGGCACATGACGATCCCAGCGCCACCTGCACCCCACGAGTCGGATCTGTATCGAACCATGCACCGGCAGCCGGACGAGCTGCGGCGACTGCTACGAGAAGGCGCGGCACCCACTGAAGAGGCCGCGCGGCGCCTGCACGGCGCCCGGCGCGTGTTCCTGGTCGGGATCGGCACGAGCTACCACGCTGCCCTGGCCGGAGAGTGGATGCTCCGTGCCGCCGGTGTCGACGCACGCGCGGTGATGTCGCCCGACTTCGCGGACTACGCCGACGTCTATCCGCTGGGCCCGGAAGACGGTGTGATCATCCTCGCGCACTCGGGGACGAAGTCGGCGACCTCGCGCTCGCTCGCTCGCGCCCTGGCCGCCGGTGCGCGCGTCGTCTCGGTCGGCAGCCGCACCGCCGAGCACCCCGGCTCGCCGCTCGTGCTGCGCACCGTGGAACGAGAGACGTCCGCAGCCTTCACCGCCTCGCACACGGCGGCGATGCTGACGCTGGCCCAGGTCGCGACGCAGCTGGCACGGACGTCCCGTCCGGCGATCGCGCCGGTCTTCGAGGAAGCGCTCGACGCACTTCCGGACCAGGTCGCGGGCGCGCTCGCCCGCGAGGAGGAGGTCCAGCCGATCGCGCACGCGGCAGCCGACCGCCTGATCTACGCCACGGGTGCCGGGCCAAGCGCCGTCAGCGCGCTGGAGATCGTGATCAAGGTGCGCGAGGCGGCGCAGGGGCACATCGACGGGCTGCCGCTGGAGCAGTTCCTGCATGGCCCGCTCGTCACCGTCAACGCGGAGGACTTCGGCATCGTCGTCAATGTGCGGGGCGCGATACCGGCGACGTCGACGCGGACCGGCGAGGTCGCCGGCGTGCTCGCCCGGATCGGGACGCCGCTCTGGATCGTCGGGCAGGGCGTCGCGCAGGCGCCCGACGCATCCGTGTTCGAGTTGCCCGAGGTGCCCGAGCCGCTCTCGACGATCCTCTCTGTCGTGCCCCTCCAGATCTTCGCGCAGCAGGTCGCCGTCGTCCGCGGCACCAACCCGGACCGGTTCCGGCGCGACGATCCGATCTATGCCGAGGCGCTCAGCTCGCTGACTCTGTGACGGCGCCGACGCTTCACTTCCGGGGGCCTGAACGGCGTTCCCGTGCTTTGTCTTCGTGTTGTCCGCCTGATCATGCGACGCTGGGCGGATGGATCGGCGAGCGGCGCGGGAGCAGCGGTTCCGCTGGTTCCTCCTCCGGCTGGCCGAGGCGACGCGGCGCTGGGTCGGAGCCGAGCGCACGCTCTGGCGGCGGTTCGACCGCCTGGCCCAGAGTCAAACCGGCGTCGAGGCGGTCGCCGGGTGGAACGGCACCCTCTTCGTGCGCGACCAGGTGCCCGAACAGGTCGGCGCGGTTGGCGAGGCCGAGCATCGAGGCGCGGTGCGCGGCCCCGCCGAGCTGCGTATGCTGCGCTGGACGCTCGCGACGCTGCTCCACGAGTGCATTCACTTCGCCGTGCCGATGCGGCATCGGTGGACGCGTGCGGCCCGTGCCTACGCCACCTGGAGCGGCGTGCTGCTCGAGGAAGGCGTCACCGAGACGGCCACCCAGCGCCTGCTGCCGCAGCTCCTCGCCGGGATGGAGCGTTGGCTGCCGGGGGGATCAGCCGGCGAACGCCCGACCGCAGCGACGTCTACCCGAACTTCGTGCCGGCGACGCGAGAGCTCGTCTCGCTCGTCCAGCAGCTCCCCGGCATGCACGGTCGCTTGGATCCGCCCGTCCGGGGCGAGCACGGGAGTGAGCCGGATGTCGAGGACCGGAGACGACGCTCCCTTCGAGAGGACTCTCGCGCACGCGGATTTCGTCAGGGCGGTGGAAACGCTCCCTC
>JBAPVZ010000175.1:0-8957 GCA_049283435.1 Candidatus Dormiibacterota bacterium | reverse complement strand
GCTTTCTACCGCGTTTCACTGTTTCGTCTCTCCTTTCGAGTGCCGGAGGCTCCTGAGAGCGTCCCGGCGCTAACGTCCCAACGCCTATCCGACTACGCCATGGCCCGCGCTCTCCCTCCCTTTCCAGTCTCCGACTCGTAGAGATCCAGCCCGGCCAGGATTCCCTGCAGATAGCCGATCGCGTGCGCCCGCCCGCGGTGGTTCCAATCGCTGTCGTCCACCATGTGCGGCACATGATCGTCGAGCAAGAAGCCCGTGAAACCGTTGCGCTTGAGGAGTCGCATCACCTCGGGAGCGTCGTAGTTCCCCTCACCGATGAAGCACTCGTCGAATGACGGGACGCTTCCCTTCACATCGCGGAAGTGGACGTAGAAGATGCGTCCGCGAGGCCCGAAGTATTCGATCATGGCCCGCACGTCGGCGGCCCCGCCCGGCATCTCCGAGCAGCAGCCGAGGCAGAGATCGAGGCCCCAGGCCGGGCTTCCCTTCGCGAGCTCCTCGCCCCGCTTGAAGCCCTCGACGCTCCGGAACAGCCGGGCCACCCCGCCCAGCTCGGGAACCGGGGGATCGTCGGGATGCAGAGCCAGCCGCACGCCCGCCTCTTCCGCGACCGGAAGCACCGCGTCGAGGAAGTAGGCGTAGTTGGACCACATCCGCTCCTCGCTGATCGGCTCCCGGGTTGCGCGCTGAAGCCGTTCCAGCACGTCCCGCCGACCCTGCGCCACACGCTGGAGCTGCTCCGCCTCCACCCGTGCGTCGAGCTCCTCCTCGTGGAACGACGTGACGCGGGCGCCGCCCCTGCCGTTGCGGGCAGGGGTCCGCCACACCGAGTTGGGCATGAAGTGGTGCCCGAGGATCGGAATGCCGGCGCGGCCGACGTTGCGGATGATCTGGCGGTAGTTCTCCAATTGCTCGTCGCGGCCGGGCAGCCCGAGCATGACCTTGTCATAGAAGTACACGGGCACGTTCTCGATTGCCTCGAAACGCAGGCCGTGCGCGGCGGCCCGCTTCGTTAGCTGCGCGAGATCCTCGTAGGTCCAGACGGCGTCGCCGGGCAGTGATGACCGGAGCAGGTTCATCTGGACGCCGGCCACCCCGAGTTGCTCGGCGAACAGCAGCTTCTCCTCCGTCATCTCGTTGAACTGCCCCATTGCGACACGCATTGTTTCCACGAACTCACCTCCAAGAGAGTCGAGAGGCTGCTGAGATGTGAGCAGCCGACCAGAGCGGGGCTTGGCCAGCGCAATGTGTGCTGAGCCACCCCAGAACAGGGAACATGTCGACGAGTGCCAACAGGAGCCGCACGGTTACGGCGCCTCACTTTGAAGGATGGGTTGTTGACCTTCTTCCGCGGAACCGAGGGGCTCCATCGAGACCGGTATGACTGATTGTCGGGAAGCCTCTCGGCTGCCATCGATCCGCTCGAGCAGGTACTGAGCCGCTGTCTCGGCCAGCGCCACGGCGTCATACCGGACGCGGGCAACCGGGATCTGAAAGAGCTCAGCGCCTTCGGGCGCGCCAAACGTGGCAACTGCGATCTGTTCCGGTCGCCGCACGAGTTCGGCCACGGCACCGAGACAGCTTCGGTTGTTGAGCGTGAAGACCGCTGTCGGCGCCGGCTCTGTCTGCATCAGATGGCGGACGGCACTCGCTGCTGACTCCGCATCAGGCGCTTCAAGCTCGATGAGAGTGGGATCGTCCGGCTCGTTGCTTTCTCTCAAGGCTCGTTGATACCCGCGGACCCGAGCCTGGATCGGCTCCGCGTCGCCCGGTCCACCGATGGCCATGATCCTCTGGTGGCCCTGCTGGATCAGGTACTGCGTGGCGAGGTATCCGCCGCGTTCATTGTCGATGGTGACCCAATCGGCGCTGAGTCCGATCGGTGCCCGGTCGACGAACACCACTCCTACCCCGTTCTCCATCGCGCCCGTCAAGTACGAGTGGTCGCCGCCGGGCGCCGCGGCCACGATCAAACCACTGATCCCACGTCGCAAGAACGCGTCCACGAGAGTCCGCTCGAGAACGGCATTCTCGGATGCGCTCGCGACCATGAGCGTGAAACTCTGGTTGCGAAGGGTTGTCTCGATCGTGCCCGCTAACGCCAGATAGAAAGGGTTGTGGAGGTCCTGGATGACCAGGCCTACGATGCCGAGGGTTCGCCCACGGCGCAGCGCTGATGCAAGTGGATGTGGCTGGAACCCCAGCATGGTGATGGCACGCCGGACTCGCTCTCGAGTCTCTTCCCGCACCGAGTTCTCGCTGTTGACGACCCTGGACACCGTCTTAGCGCTCACTCCAGCTAGGCGCGCAACATCGTAGATGGTCGGCCGGGATCCATTGCCGTCCATCAAGCAAGCTCATGACCGTACGACGTCGACCGTCGCTCGCCGGACTTCACTGGATCGAGCTTGGACGCGTCCCCCGCTTCGGGGAGCAGCCGCGACGGCGCGTCACCGCGCCCAGCTTGGCCGGCGGATCAGGGGCGAAGGTACGATCGACGACCGCGCTGCACAAAGCGGTCACCGGGGATGACATCGATGTCTACGAGGCATGCCTGTTGACGGTAGCCGAGGCGAGACATCGATGTCAAGCCGCAGGTACGGCCCCGGAGAACGCGCTGGTCGGGCGCGACGTTCGGCTTCTCCCGCGTGTCCTGGCGCCGGCCGTGAGCCAGGAGATGCGGCCAAGATGCGTGGTGATCGGCGCCGACAGCACGCTGCCGGTTGCCGGCTGGCTCGCGGCGCCGACGTTTACCCCCAGGTCGAGCGTCAGCCCGCCGGCACCAGCGTGGCGATGTCGGAGGCGGCTCCGACGAGCCCGCGGTCGAAGGTTGCCAGCCGACCTCGTCGATGACGCGCGAGCGCTGCCAGATAGGCGTCGGTCACCTGCCCGTGGCCGGCGACGGTGCCGAGATCCAGAGCGTCGTAGCCGACGGTATCGGGCCAGAACCGATGCCGGCCGTGTCGCGTCAACTGGCCGAGCACCCCGACCGCTGCGCGGCCGCCCAGACCCTGGCGTACGAGCAGCCGAACCAGAGTGCCCTGTGTGATCGGGCAGGTTGCGAAGGCGCCGTCCGCTGCCCCCCACCAGCGGAGGGCGGCATCGTGATGCACGTGGTCCGCCACCGCCAGCGCGACGAGGACATTGCCGTCCAGAAGGTGGGTCACTCGTCGTCGACCTCGCGCACCATGTCCACGGTCACCGGCTTGCCGAGGCGCACCAGTGGGAGTCCGGTGACCGCATCGACGCTCACCCGGCCGCCATCCTCGCACGGTTCGAGGCCGTTTCGCACCAGCTCGACCAGGGTCTTGCTCAGGCTCTGACCAAGATCACGGGCCCGCGCACGCGCCGCGCCATGCAGATCGTCGGGAAGGTCGACGGTCGTTCTCATCATTGCATCATACATCTTGATGCACGAGGCGCCACACCGGCGGCGAGCCCGCGGCCGAGCTCGCGGTTGCCACGACGTTGAGGGCTCTCAGGCTGAGAGGTCCGCCATCCGAGGCGTAGCGGCGCTGGATCGCGCTACGTCGCGATCTCACGGGCCGATCCCACTGGATAGCGGCCCGCCGCTGGTCTCGAGCTGACGGGTGTTTGTGGGCAGGGGCGTGCCCAGCGTGGGGCCGACCCGACCATCGTCCAAGTAGCGGCACCTTCGGCGCAGCGAAACCGTGCCCAGGGATCTTGACGCGTTGCGTTCGAAGCGAGGCAGGTCCGCCGGCGGATAGGCGGGCGGCTCGTCGCGCGTCCCGAGTCGAACGGACCGAATTCCACGTGCCTCCCTGCGGCGGGTGAAGGGGCGGCACGGCGTCGCCCAGTGATTGACACGTGCAGCGTGCGGCGCTACGGTACCGAGCATGCTGGCATGCCGTTATGACAGATGGCTTCGACCGTGAAGATCGATCGCGACAGCTTCGTCCCGCTGTACGTGCAGCTGAAGAACGTCCTCGAGCGCCGCATCCTGGGCGGCGAGCTCCACGAGGGCGAGGCGTTGGAGTCGGAGCCGGGTCTCTGCCGCACGTATGGCGTGAGCCGGATCACGGTCCGGCAGGCACTCCGCGACCTGGAGCTGGCGGGGATGATCCGGCGCGAGCCGGGGCGGGGCACGTTCGTCGCCGCGGCGTCGACTCGCAGGGGCGTCTCGATCGGGCTCATCTATGACCTAAAGGAGCACGTGTTCGAGCACCGCGACGAGTCCATGTTCGGCGATGTCGTGCGCGGCGCGGCCGACGTGACCAGCCGCCACGGCGCGCTCGTCCACCCGATTCCGCTGGACGACGACGACGAGCTCGAGGCGCTGCTGGCGACACCGATCGTCAACAACCTGGACGGGCTGTTGCTCCTGCTCGACCTCGGGTTCCCCGAGTCGACGCTGGTCGCGCTCGATCGCACAGGCCTCCCCTATGTCGCCCTGAAACGGCGGCTGACCGGGCGCGCCGCCTGCGTCTACGCCGACGATCGGGCCGGTGCGCGGGCGGCGACCGCCCACCTCCTCGGGCTCGGCCACGAGCGAGTCGCCATCGTCCTTTCGCCGAAGGAGATGGGCCACGACGACCGCCTCGCTGGTTACGAGGCGGCGCTTGCCGAGGCCGGGCAGCCGACGGACCCCCGACTCATCATTTGGTCCGACTACCCGGTGAGCGAGGGCGGCGCCAACGCGATGCGCGAGCTGCTTCGGCTGCCGGACCCGCCGCGAGCGGTCTTCGCCGCCAGCGACCACGTCGCCGTCGGCGTCTACCAGGCGTTGCGTGAGACGGGTCTCGAGCCGGGACGCGACGTGGCCGTCATCGGTTACGGCGGCGCCTCGTTCGCGGCGACGATGTATCCCGCCCTGTCGACGATCAGCACGCTGCGGGGCGAGGTCGGCGCGGTCGGCGCCGAGCTCCTGCTCGACGTGATCACCGGTGCCGTGCCGAGCACCACCTCGCGCACGGTGTCCTGGCGCCTGGACGTGCGGGAGTCGACCGACTGGGAGGGGTTGTCGACCGTCGACGCGCCTCGAACGGCGGGGTGGCGCGAGGCAGGCGCGGCGGAGGGTGGCGAATGAGTGTGCAAGGCGTGCCCGAGGGCGAGGGAGGAAGTGCTGTGCTCGAACAGGGTCACTGGTGGGCTGAGCCCTTCCGGACATTCCAGACGAACCTGCGCGAGATCGACGCCGACCTGGACGTCCACCGCGTCGTCGACACGGTCGTCGAGCTGGGAGCCAACGCCTGGCTGCTCAACACCGGCGGCATCGTCTCGTTCTACCCCTCGCAGCTACCGTTCCAGCGGCCGAGCCCCTGGCTCTCCCGACGACCCGGGGGCGATCTGATCGCCGACGCGATCACCGAGGCGCACGCGCGCGGCATCCGCCTGATCTCGCGGCTCGACTTCTCGAAGGTCGCCCGCGATCTCGCAGAGGAGCACCCGGACTGGTGTTTCGTCGACGTCGAGGGCAACCCGCAGACGTTCAACGGCCTGTACAGCACCTGTCCCAGCGCGCCCTACTACCAGGAGCAGTCGCTGGAGATCCTGGACGAGATCCTCGCCCGTTATCCGGTCGACGGGTTCTTCTTCAATTGGTTCAACTTCAACCAGCGTGACTACAGCGGCCGCGACCGCGGAATCTGCCAGTGCGTGCACTGCCGGCGACGCTTCGCCGACCGCTGCGGCGCGAAGCTACCCGTCGCCCCCGACTGGAACGATCCCGCCTACCCGCGGTGGCTCGCCTACACGCGAGAGACCCTGCGGGACCTGGCCGGCCGTATCCGGCGGCTGATCGGCGAGCACGCCGCCGGAACCGCACTGATCCTCCGCCAGGATCCGGACGTCGTCTTCCAAGAGGTGAACAACGCGGTCGCCCGTCCGCAGCCGGTCTGGGTCGAATGGGCTGGTGAGTTCGGGCGGGAGACCAAAGGCGCCGACCCGGACCAGCCGGCGCTCGTCAACACGGTGCTCTTCCTCGATCTCCCCTACCGCTTCGCGTCGGAGCAGCCTGGGTTCGTCGCGCTCGACCTGGCGCAGACGATCGCACATGGCGTAAACCCGTCCGCCTATCTGGTCGGCACGCCCGAGCGATTCCCAAAGCCGATGCTGGACACGGTCGGCCAGGTCCTGCGCTTCCACCGTGACCACGCCGACTGCTATCGCGGCCTCCGCTCGGCGGCGCGGGTCGCGGTCGTCAGCTCGCCGCGCAGTCAGGAGGCGTACGGCGCCGACGGCGCGGGCCGCGTGCTGCAAGAGCGCCGCGGCATCCACCGAGCGCTCGTCGAGGCCCATACGCCGTTCGATATCCTGCCCGAAGCGGCGCTTCAAGCAGGCGATGCGGCGGATCGGCTGCGCAGGTACGACGTGGTCGTGCTGCCCAATGTCGCGATCATCGACGAGCCGGCGGCGGCCAACCTCGACGCCTACGTGCAGGCCGGCGGCGGCCTCGTCGCGACCTATGAGACGGCGACCCGCGACGAAGGCGGGGACGCCCGGGATGCGTTCGCCCTGGAGAGTCTCGGTGCACGGCGCGTGCTGCGCCGCCAGGAGACGCCCGGGGCCCTCACGTCGGCCTACCTGCGCGTCGTCGAGCCGGCCGACCTGCCGCGGCTGGTCGACTCGCCCCTCGTGCCGCTCGATCGGGCGTTCCTCTATGTCGAGGCGAAGACCGGGGCGGCATCGTCTCTGCACCTCGTGCCGCCCTCGCGCTACGGACCACCCGAGAAGTGCTACTGGGACCTGGAGACACAGCACTCTGGACTCCTCTGGCAGACCCACGGCAGCGGTCGGACCGCCTACCTCCCGTGGCCAGTCGGCGCGCTCTACTTCGACTGGAGCGTTCCCGAGCACCGGGCGCTGGTGCTCGCGGCGATCGAAGGCGTTTCCCGCGGGCGGCCCCAGGTGCTGACGAACGCGCCGTCCTGCGTCGAGGTCGTCGTCTCGGCACAGCCGGCCGACCGCCGCACGATCGTCCACCTGATCAACTTCTCCGGGCATCGGGGCCGGCGCTTCGACGACCCGCTGCCGGTGTACGGCATCCACCTCGACCTCGAGCCCCCGTTCCCGGTGCACGGCGCAACCTCACTGCAGCGCGGCGAGGATCTGCCCGTCGCGAACGCGGAGGGGCGGGTGACCGTGGACCTGCCCAGACTCGACCTGTTCGACGTCCTCGTCCTGGAGGGATCCCCCGCATGACCGATCTGCGAGTCCTCGTCACCGGCCCGGCCGAGCCCTATCTGGAGGACATCCGGCAGGCGGCGCCCGGCGCCGACTGCCGCTATCTCGCCGATCAGGCGCAGGTCGAGGCGGAGATCGAGACGGCAGATGTCGTCGCCGGCAGCGTGACTTCGTCGGCACTGGCTCGCGCGCACCGGCTGCGCTGGGTGCACAGCTGGGCCGCCGGTCCCGACAGCGCGCTCTACCCGGCGATGGTCGAGAGCCGGGTCGTGCTCACCAGCTCAAAGGGCAACGGCGCGATACCACTTGCCGAGCACGCGATCATGCTCATGCTGCTGCTGAATCGGCAGGCGATACGCTGGATCCGGGCGCAGGAAGCGCACCGGTGGGATTCGTTCGTGCACGGCGAGCTCAACGGGCTCACCTGCGGCATCATCGGGCTCGGCTACTCGGGTCAGGACCTGGCGCTGAAGGCGAAGGCGTTCCACATGGACGTGATCGGCGTTCGCAGGACCACGCAGCCGACACCGAACGTCGACCGCCTCTACCCGCTGGAGCAGCTGCACACGTTTCTCGGCGAGGCCGACTTCGTCGTGGTGACGGCGCCGCGCACGCTGGAGACGAGCGGGATGCTCGGCGAGGGGGAGTTCCGCGCCATGAAGCCGACCGCGCACTACGTGTGCTTCTCGCGGGGCGGCCTCGCCGACGACAAGGCGCTGGAGCGAGCCCTGCGCGAGGGTTGGATCGCCGGTGCCGGGCTCGACGCGCACGGCGAGGAGCCGCTGCCGACGGACAGCCCGTTCTGGGAGACGCCGAACACGATCGTGACGCCGCACAACGGCGCCACCACCTTGCAGACGCGCCGCCGAGGAGTCGAGATCTTCGTCGACAACCTGCAGCGATTCGTCGGCGGCCAGCCCCTCCGCAACGTCGTGGACAAGCGGCTGGGGTACTGAACGTGGGTTTGGAGGGATCGTCGGATGAGTGGGAGCAGAGCGAGCGGATGGCCTAGTCGGGGGCGAGGGGTCATGCCGGCGGCAGTGGGCTCACGTGAGAGGCTCCCTCGGCGCGCCGAGGAGGCGACCTCGGCTTCTCGTCGCGGGCGTCGTCGCGGGCCGGGCCGCCACGGCGTGGCGCCGTACCTGTTCTTGCTGCCCTGGCTCGTCGGCCTCGTGGGCATAACGCTCGGTCCGATGATCGCCTCGCTGTATCTCTCGTTCACCAACTACAGCCTGGTCGGGGCATTCCACTGGATCGGGATTGCCAACTACGTCCAGATGTTCACCAACGACCCCAGATATCTGGCAGCGGCGGGGGTAACGATCCGCTACGTTTTCGTCTCAGTTCCGGTGCAGTTGGCCTTCGCGCTTGCTCTTGCCGTGCTGCTGAATCGGGGGATCCGGGGCCTGGCGATCTACCGGTCTGTGTACTATCTGCCCTCCTTGCTCGGCAGCAGCGTCGCGGTCGCCATCCTCTGGAGGCAGGTGTTCGGTGGTGCAGGCCTGATCAACCAGGTGTTGGGCTACATCGGTATCCACAACGCTCCCAACTGGATCGAGAGTCCGCAGCACGCCCTCCAGACCCTGATCGTCCTCAACGTGTGGACTTTCGGATCACCGATGATCATTTTCCTGGCCGGGCTTCGACAGATACCTGGCGATCTGTACGAGGCTGCCGTCGTCGATGGGGCGGGGAGGATACAGCAGTTCTGGCGCATCACCATACCACTACTGACACCGGTGATCTTCTTCAATCTCGTACTTCAGATGATTCACGCGTTCCAGGCATTCACCCAGAGTTATATCATCAGTGGC
>JBAPVZ010000174.1:0-6642 GCA_049283435.1 Candidatus Dormiibacterota bacterium | reverse complement strand
CCGCACCCGCCGCACCCGCGCACCCGCCGCACCCGCCGCACCCGCCGCACCGGAGCACCCGCACCGGTACCCGCTCGGCGCGGTACGCTCCGAAGGTCAAGTTCGTGACACGAAGCACGGTGAGGAGGAGGTAGCGCATGGCGATCACGCAGGGCGTCGACGTGAGGGGACCCGTCGAGGGCCGCCAGCAGGAGATCTTGACTCCGGAGGCGCTCGAGTGGGTCGCCGATCTCCATCGCACGTTCGAGCCGCGTCGCCAGGAGCTGCTCCAGGCCCGGGTCGAGCGCCAGCAGAGCATCACGGGTGGTTCGAGCCTCGACTTCCTGCCCGACACGGCGGAGATCCGCGCCGGCGACTGGCGCACCGCGCCGCCTCCGCCCGACCTCCTCGACCGCCGCGTCGAGATCACCGGCCCCGTCGAACGCAAAATGATGATCAACGCGCTCAACTCGGGCGCGAAGGTGTTCATGGCCGATCTGGAGGACGCGAACGCGCCGAGCTGGACGAACAACCTGGACGGCCAGGTGAACCTCATCGATGCGATCGAGCGCACGATCGAGTTCCAGAATCCCGACGGTCGCGAGTACAAGCTCAACGACGAGACCGCCTACCTCCTGGTCCGCCCCCGTGGCTGGCACCTCGACGAGAAGCATGTCCTCGTCGACGGCACCCCGATCGCCGGCGGCCTCTTCGACTTCGGTCTCTACGTCTTCCACAACGCGAAGCGGCGCCGCTCCAGGGGCCTCGGCACCTACTTCTACCTGCCGAAGTTGGAGAGCCACCTCGAGGCCGCGTTCTGGAACGACGTCTTCACCCACGCCGAGGACTGTCTCGGCCTCGAGCGGGGCACGATCCGCGCCACCGTGCTCATCGAGACGATCTGGGCCGCCTTCCAGATGGACGAGATCCTCTACCAGCTGCGCGAGCACTCGATCGGCCTCAACGCCGGCCGCTGGGATTACATCTTCAGCTTCATCAAGACGTTCCGCGGCCGGGCCGACATGCTGCTGCCCGACCGCGCGCAGGTGACGATGACCGTGCCGTTCATGCACTCTTACACGGAGCTCCTCGTGAAGACGTGCCACCGGCGCGGCACGTTCGCGATGGGGGGGATGGCCGCGTTCATCCCCTCGCGCCGGGATGCCGAGGTGAACAAGATGGCGCTGGAGCAGGTCCGTGCCGACAAGGAGCGCGAGGCGAAGGCCGGCTTCGACGGGACCTGGGTCGCGCACCCCGACCTGGTCGCGACCGCGATGGAGTCGTTCGACGCGGTCCTCGGCGATCGACCCAACCAGATCGACCGTCGCCGCGACGACGTCGACGTCTCGGCTGCCGAGCTGACGACGCCCGAGGTCCCGGACGGTCAGATCACCGAGGCCGGCCTGCGCACGAACGTCAGCGTCGGCATCCAGTACATCGAGTCGTGGTTGCGCGGGAACGGCGCCGCCGCGATCAACAACCTGATGGAGGATGCGGCGACGGCCGAGATCTCCCGCACCCAGATCTGGCAGTGGGTCAACCACGAGGCCCAGCTCGGCGATGGGCGCCCGGTCACGGCCGACCTCGTTCGACAGGTCGAGAACGAGGAGCTGGCGAAGCTGCGGGAGCGCTACGGCGAGGAGGTCTGGGCGCAGGCCCGCTTCGACGATGCTCGCACGGTCTTCGAGGAGGTCGCGCTCGCGCAGGAATTCGTGCCGTTCCTCACGATCCCGGCCTACCGCCTTCTGGATTGAGGCGATGAGCGAGCGCCAGCTCGCCGACTCGGTCGAGACCGGATGGGCCGAAGCGCTCGAGCCCGTCGCAGGACGTGTCGGTGCGATGGGCGACTTCCTCCGCGCGGAGGTGGCGGCCGGTCGCCGCTTTCTCCCCGCCGGGAAGCATGTGCTGCGCGCGTTCCAGCAGCCGTTCGACGACGTGCGCGTGCTCGTGGTCGGTCAGGATCCCTACCCGACCCCGGGCCATCCCGTCGGGCTCAGCTTCTCGGTCGCGCCGGGCGTCTGGCCACTGCCTCGCAGCCTCGCCAACATCTATCGCGAGTACCAGGACGATCTCGGGCACTCGGCTCCCGGATCGGGCGATCTCACGCCCTGGTCGCAGCAGGGCGTGTTGCTCCTGAACCGCGTGCTCACCGTGCGGCCGGGGGCGCCCGGCTCGCATCGTGGGCAGGGCTGGGAGGAGGTGACCGAACAGGCGATCAAGGCGCTCGCCGCCCGAGAGAGGCCGCTCGTGGCAATCCTCTGGGGGCGGGACGCGAGGGAGGCCGGGGCTTTGCTCGGGCCCGGCGTGCCCCGCCTCGAGGCCCCGCACCCGAGCCCGATGTCCGCCGACCGCGGCTTCTTCGGATCCCGTCCGTTCAGCCGCGCAAATCGTCTGCTCGACGAGCTGGGCGCGACGCCGATCGACTGGCGACTGCCCTAGTGGAGCGGAAGCTCAGCGCTGCTGCTGCGGGCGGCCGGGGAGGCGCCGCCACTGGCGTGGGCCGACACCGGTGCTCGGGTTGCCGGGCACGAACGGCACGGCCGATTCCTCGACCAGGCACAGGTCCTTGCGAACGACGCTGCGTTCACCGTCCGCGTGTTCGACGACGACGGTCCGCTCCAGCACCGCACGGACATGCACGTTCTCGCCGTTGACCAACCCATCGAAGCCACCGCCAACCTCGTGATCCTCAGGCGGCGTGATGCTGGCGAGCGGAACCAGATCCGTGGTGCTGCTCATACGAAACCCCTCCGGTAGTCGGGGAAGCGAGACCCTGTCTTGTTGGCTTCCCGGCAACCGATTGATCGTACCAGACGCACTTTGAACGTCCGGCTTCCGGCCCGCTCAGGCAGCGGTGTGCTGAGCGGTCCGGTTGCGCCGAGCGGCTTCGCGACCCCGCTTGGCGGCAGCGCGAGCTGCGATCGCACCGTAGCGGATGTCGTCGGGGTCGACCAGGCAATCCCGTCGATTGACGAGCGCTTTCGGCTCACCGGGCGACGGCTCGATGACCGCCGTACGTGACAGGACCGCGGTGACCCACACTTGCTTCCCGTCCACCTCGGCCGGGAAATCAGGGAGAATCTCAACTTCCTCTTCTTCCGGGAGGACACGGTCGAGACTCACCAACCGTTGCCGGTTCTTCTCGGAAATCATCACTTTTGATACTTCACATTTGGCCACTGACGAGTACGGGACACGGCGCCAGGCCAACGACCGGCAGCCGGTCCTCCCCGCTGTTACCCGAACGGTATTCGTACTATTCCTTCCCGCCGTCGTACCCGTTGAAACGCGCGGACGCCGGATTTGGATCACTCAAGGTCGCGCGAGGGGCAGCTCCGCGAGTTGCTGCTCCAATTCGGGCGCCTCGAAAAAATGCCGCAACTCGGCCGGGTCGCCCCACTCGAGCGTCAGATCGAACGTCCTGGCGAGATGCGGCGCGACCGCGCGCGCCGCATCGCGGCGCTCGACGGTGCGCCCGGTCAGCGCCGCGACCGACGTCGCCCGCCGGCCCCGGATGCCGCAGGGGACGATCCCCTCGTTGAAGATCGAGAGGTCGGTCGTCAGGTTGAGCGCGAACCCGTGCGTCGTGATCCCGCGCGTCGCCTTGACGCCGATCGCCGCCACCTTCTCGGCGACACCCCCCGCGGGCGGTCGCGCCCAGACCCCGATCATGCCGTCCTCGCTCGCGTTGCCGGCGATGCCGAACGGCGCCAGGTAGTCGACGATCGCGGTCTCCAGGCCGTGGACGTAGCGCAGGATGTCGCTGCCCAGCCGGGTCAGGTCGACGATGCCGTAGCCGACGAGCTGGCCCGGCCCGTGGTAGGTAGCGTCACCGCCGCGGTCGACCCAGACGACCTCGACACCCCGCTCGGCGCACCTGCGCTCGCTCCAGACCAGATTCGCGGGATCGCCACGCCGCCCCATCGTGAAGACGTGCGGATGGTCGAGCAGCAGCAGGCTGTCCGGCTGCTCTCGGGCTTCGACCGCAGCCGCGAGCGCTCGCTGCAGAGCCCAGGCTTCGCGATAGGGGAGCGTGCCGATGTCGTAGGCACGCAGCGGTTGGCGGAGCATCCTGCCGCCATCCTACTGCGCTTCTGCGCGAGTTCAAAGAGCGAGTTGCCAGCGCCCGCGCCCGGCCTGCTTGGCGCCGTAGAGCGCTCGATCCGCCCGCTCCAGCAGCGCCTGCGGTTGCTCACCGGCGCGGTGGACGGCGACACCGGCGCTCGCACCCAGCTCGATCCGCCGCTCGCCCAGCTCGAGGGGCTGCCGCAGCGACTCGAGCAGGCGCACCGCGATCGCGGCCCCCAGCGTGCCGTCGGGGTCGCCCTCGACGAGGACGCCGAACTCGTCGCCGCCGAGGCGGGCGATCACATCGTCGGCCCGAATCGCGGTCCGCAAGCGCCGAGCCGCGGCGGTCAGCAGGCGATCGCCCGCCCGATGCCCGTGATCGTCGTTCACCGACTTCAGCCGGTCGAGGTCGATCGCGACGACAGTGATCGCCTGGGCCGGCGTGCGGACCCGCCCTCTCAGGAGCCGCAGGAAGCTCGCGCGATCGTGGAGCCCGGTCAGGCCGTCGTGCTCGGCCCGCCAGATGGCCGCGCGCTCGCGCCGGAGCTCGTCGGTCACGTCCCGGCAGGCGCCGACGACGAGGTGCGGATGTGACACCGCACGCTCCTCCAGCCACCGCCAGCGGTCGCCGGCGCGAATGCGGTACCGCGTCACGGCGAGCTCGCCGGGCGCTCGGCGGATGCGATCCTGCGCCTCTGCCAGCGCCGCTCGCGTCGCCGGGTCGACGAGCGCACGCAATGCGGTCATCGTCGCCGGCGGCGGCGACCCCAGCCAGCCGGCGAGCCGGTCGTCGATCGACAACCGGTCGTCCGGGCACCACTCCCAGCAGCCGATACCGGCCGCGTCGAGCGCACGGCGCCAGCGGGTGGCCTCGGCATCGCTCAGCTCCATCGAGAGTCCTCGCGACGTCGCCGCTCAGCTCGCGGCGCGCGCCACCCGCAGCTCGGCCCGGTCGGCGAGCGCCTGCCGCCGCCGGGTCGGGATCTGCTCGTCCGCGTGGTACGAGGACCGCACCAGCGCGCCCGACTCGACGTGCTCGAAGCCCATCGCGAGCGCCGCCTGCTTCAGCTCCACGAACTCCTGGGGCTCGTAATAGCGATCGACGGGAGCGTGCTTCCGGCTGGGACGCAGGTACTGGCCGACCGTCAACACGTCGATGTCGTGGTCCCGCATGTCGCGGAAGACCTGCAGGAGCTCCTCGTGCGTCTCGCCGAGGCCGACCATCAGCCCGGACTTCGTCACCATCTCGGGGGCCGTGCGCTTCACCTCGCGCAGGAGTCCCAGGCTTCGCTCGTAGACGGCACGGGGACGGATCCGCCCGTAGAGGCGGGGCACGGTCTCCGTGTTGTGGTTGAAGATGTCCGGCTCCGCGTCGGCGACGGTGCGGATCGCCTCCGGGTCACCCTGGAAGTCTGGCGTCAGCACCTCGACCGAGGTGCCCGGACTCTGCCGGCGGATCGCCCGGATCGTGCGCGCGAAGATGCCGGAGCCACCGTCCCGCAGGTCGTCGCGGTCGACCGAGGTGATGACCGCGTGCCGCAACTGGAGCTGGGCGACCGACGCGGCGACGCGCAGTGGCTCGCCGACGTCGAGCTCGGTCGGCCTGCCCGAGGTGACCGCGCAGAACCGGCAGGCCCGGGTGCAGACGTCACCGAGGATCATGAACGTCGCCGTGCGGCGGCTCCAGCAGTCGTAGATGTTCGGGCAGTGCGCTTCCTCGCACACGGTGTGCAGCCGCTGCTCACGGACGAGCCGCTCGAGCTCGTCGTACTGCTCGCCCTTGTGCACTCGCACCTTGATCCAGGACGGCACCTTGCGGGTCGGGGAGATGGGTTCTGGCATGTCAGATCCTGAGGTCAGCCGGCGTCCACTGCTCGAGCCGGCGCTTCATCGAGTTCATGAAATCGCCCGCCACGCCGCCGTCGATGACACGATGGTCGAACGTGAGGCACAGGTTCATCATGTGCCGAACGGCGATCGCGTCGTCGGCGACGACCACCGGTCGCTTCACGATCGTCTCCGTCGTCAGGATGCCGGTCTGCGGCTCGTTGAGGATCGGGCGTGAGAGCACCGAGCCGTTGGCGCCCGTGTTGTTGAGCGTGAAGGTCCCGTCCCGCACCTCCTCCGGGCGCAGATGCTTGGTGCGCGCGCGGGTCGCCAGGTCGGCGATCGCACGGGCCAGGTCGGTGATCCCGAGGCGATCTGCGTCGCGAATCACGGGCACGATGAGCCCGCCCTCGATCGCGACCGCGAGGCCGAGGTTCAAGTAGTGCTTGACGAGGACGCCCTCGTCGGTCCAGCTCGCGTTGAGGTGCGGGTTCTCGCGCAGCCCGTCGGCGAGGGCCTGGATCACGAACGGGAGGTAGGTGAGTGAGATGCCGTTCCGCTCCCGAAAGCTCGCCTTCTGCGCCTCGCGGTAACGGACGAGCGCGGTGACGTCGACCTCGACCATCGTCCAGGCCTGCGGCGCGGTGACGACGCTGTGCACCATCCGCTCGGCGATCGACCGTCGCATCGTGTTGTGTCGAAGCAGCTCCTCGCGCTCGCCCGGCTCGGCCGGCACCGGCGGTGGCGCAGCGGCCGGCGCCGTTGACG
>JBAPVZ010000173.1:0-2725 GCA_049283435.1 Candidatus Dormiibacterota bacterium | reverse complement strand
CCGCTGCTGCGCTCGCGGAGGGTCCGCCGTCGCTCGCCGGCGCCGCCGCGCGCCGCACCAAGCGCTGCCGCCTGCCGTCCAGCCAGTCACCGAAGCGGTCGAGCGCGACGACGACGGCCACGATCGCCCGGTCGAGCCAGGCCAGCTCGGGATGCTGCCCGAGCCAGGTGCGGAGTCGGAGGAACCAGGGTTCGTTCACGATGCGTTGGGGAGTGGCGCGCCGTCGAGGCGCGCTGCAAGAAATAACGTCACAGGCGCTCCGATGGTACGGACCAAATCCGCCGGCGGACGTGCCGGAGATCCGCCGCAACTCAGGGCGAGCGGGGTGCCAGCTCGCGAAGATCCTCGATCTGTGCCATCAGCCAGCGCCCGATGTCGTGCGTCCGGACGACGCGCTGCAGCGCTTCGGCGCGCTCGGCGCGCTCCCGCTCCGGCGCCGTCAGCGCGTCGTGCAGCGCCTCGGCCGTCGCGTCGACGTCGAAGGGGTTGACCGCGTAGGCGAACTCCCCGAGCTCCTCGTAGGCGCCGGCATTCTCCGAGAGCACGAGCGCGCCGTCCCGCTCGTTGAGCAGCATGCCCTCCTTCGCGACCAGGTTCATCCCGTCGTAGATCGGGTTCACGAGCAGCACGTCGAAGTCGCGGTAGAGCGCCGCCGCCCGGTGCAGGTTCTCGCCGATGTCGAGGTAGATCGGCTGCCAGCCGCGGCGGCCGAACGCGACGTTGATCCGGTGCGCCGTGCGCTTGATCCGGTCCAGGTAGTCGCGGTAGAGCGCGACGTCCTGACGCGACGGCTGGAGGAACGCATAGAACTGGACCCGACCGCGCAGCTCCTCGTGGGTGCGGAGCAGGCGCTCGTAGGCGAGAAAGCCGCGCACGATGTTCTTGCTCGGGTCGGTGCGGTCGACGCGGACGATCAGTCGCTCCGGCCGCGTCGGTCGCAGGGCCGACAGCTCCTGGCGCGCGCCGGGCGACGCGGCCAGCGCGCGCAGCGACGGCACGTCGACCGAGATCGGGTAGTGGCGGGCCCAGACCGCCCGGCCGCCGTGCAGCACCGCCCCCTCGCGGTGGTCGACACGCAGCCCGAGCAGCTCCTCACAGCTGTGCAGGAAGTTGCGGGCGTCGACGCTCGTCTGGAAACCGACCACGTCGTTCGCAAGCAGGCCGTCGAGGATCGCCTGGCGCATCTCGTGGGGGATCACCTTCCAGTAGTTCGGCGTCGGCCAGGGGATGTGGATGAACTGCTGCAGCGTCGCGGCGGGCAGCGCGCGCCGGACGATCGCGGGCGCGAGATAGAGCTGGTAGTCCTGCGTCAACACGAGCGGCGTCCGTTCCCTGCCCTGGGCGACGCCGACGACGCGCTCCGCCATCAGCTCGTTGACGCGCACGTAGCCCTCGCGCCACGCACGCCAGTAGCGGTCGTCGATGACCGGCTCGTAGGTCAGGTTCCAGAGGTAGTGCTGGAGGAACCAGAGCAGCGGGTTCGAGATCACCGAGTAGTACCGGCGGTACGCCTCCGGCTCCGGCGCCGCGTAGTGGATGCGGAGCGGCTCGTAGCGCCCGGGCACCTCGATCGGCGTGCCGCCCGCGGCCCGCTCCCGCTCGCCGGGGGTCCGCGCGCAGGCCACCCAATCGGCACCCGTCGCGTCGGCGACCGTGAGCAGCGCCGTGACGAGGCCGCCGGCGCCCTTGCGCATGGAGCCGCGGGGCCCGGCCTCGTACGGGGCGCGGTTGCTGACCACGATCGGCGACCACGGCGCCAGCGTGCGCGCCGTGAATTCGCGGACCGACTCGATGCCCGACGGGGCCTCCTCCTCGGCGTCTCCCGCGAACTTGCGCATGCGCTCCCCCTCACCGACGTTCGAAAACCGCTCTCACCACGTCGCGCACGACCCCTCGCCGCCATCGTCACGACGCGGCGGCAGGCCGCGACAACCCACCCCGGCACCGCACCGAGGTCTTGACATGAGGTGCCAGCAATCCTACGGTGCCACTATTAGATCCATCCGCGGGGGGTCGGGTGGCGCACCTGGATCCCCGCCGCTCTGCGAGGAGTACAGCGTGATCAGCGAAGCCCTCGATCAGATCCTCAAGCTGGACGCGGACGAACAGGTTCGCCAGCGCAAGATCGCCGCTGAGCGCGAGCTGCATCGCCAGCTCGACACGTGGCTCGACGTGATCGAGGACATGCTCGAACAGGAGCGCCGCACGGTGCCGGAGTCGCTGTATCGCGAGATCGCACAGTTCCTGCGGCGGCACATCCCCGTGCTGCACAAGACGCTCGTCAGGGCGAAGACGCGCGAGGCGGCGCAGATCCTGGACGTCGTGTTCGACGCCCAGGAGGTGCTCAAATTTCCGCAGCACGCCCAGCTACGCCATCGCTGATCCGACGCATGTCCGCCGCTTCGCCGTGTGCGAGGTTCGCCGCCGGCTCGCTCGGCGGTCCGGGACCGGTATCCTCTCTCCTGGCGGCGGCGGCCCAAGCGGAGGCGATCTGAATGGCGAACGACCCGAACAGGTATCGAGGGGACGCGCAGCAGCAGGGGAGCGGGCAGGCAGGTGCGGCCGCGAGCGATGCACGCCCTCCGCTCTCGCCAGACGGGCACTGGTGGTGGGATGGGTGGCAATGGCAGCCGGTCGCGACGGCTCGGCCCGCGGCGCCCGGCCCCGGCCCCGACCCCGAACCCACACCGACGCCGACGCCGACTCCGACAACCGGCGCTGATCC
>JBAPVZ010000172.1:0-3296 GCA_049283435.1 Candidatus Dormiibacterota bacterium | reverse complement strand
CTGCGAGGGGCCGCCGATGCGATCGCCGCCGAATCCGCAGCGCTCACCGAGCTGATCATCCGCGAGGTCGGCAAGCCCCGTACCGAGGCCGGCGGCGAGGTCACCCGCGCGGTCAACATCCTCAACTACTACGCGCAGCAGGTGCTCGACCCCGACGGGGAGACAATGCCCTCGCCGGATGGCACCAGCCTGCTCCTCGTGCGCCGTCGCGCGCGCGGACTCGTCACGCTGATCACGCCCTGGAACTTCCCGATTGCGATCCCGATCTGGAAGGCGGCGCCCGCGCTCGCCTACGGCAACGCGGTCATCCTGAAGCCGGCGCCGGAGTCGACCGCGGTCGCGCTGCGCGTCGCCGAGCTGGTCGCGGCGTCGCTGCCCGACCACCTGCTGCAGGTCGCGCCGGGCGAGGCGGAGACCGCGCAGGCGCTGCTTCGGCAGTCGGACGCCGTCTCGTTCACCGGCTCCGAGCGAGCGGGCGCGAGCGTCGCCGTCGCCGCCGCGGAGGCCGGCATCCCGGCACAGTGCGAGATGGGTGGCCAGAACGCGTCGATCGTGCTCGCCGACGCCGACCTTGCGCAGGCGGCGGCGCAGATCGCCGGTGCTGCGATGGGCTACGCGGGCCAGAAGTGCACCGCGACGAGCCGGATCATCGTCGCCGGCGACGTGGCCCGGTTCACCGACGCGCTTCTCGCGGCAACCGCGGCGCTGCCCATCGGCGATCCCGCGGAGGGGGCCACCCAGGTCGGGCCGGTGATCGACGAAGGCGCCCGCCAGCGGGTGCTCGACGCGGCGACCGAGGCGACCCGCGACGGCGGCCGCGTCCTCAGCGGCGGCTCGGCCGCCCCGGGCGACGGCTGGATGGTGCAGCCGACGTTGGTCGAGGGCCTCGCGCCCGACGCACCGATCAACCAGCGCGAGGTCTTCGGCCCGTTCGCGGCGATCCTGCCGGCCCGCGACGCCGAGGAGGCGGTGACGATCGCGAACGGCGTCATCTACGGCCTCGTGACGTCCGTCTACACGAAGAACCTGGGCGAGGCGATGTGGGCGATGGAGCGGCTCGACACCGGGATGGTGAAGGTGAACTCCCCCACCTCGGGCGTCGACTTCTACGCGCCGTTCGGGGGCGAGAAGCGGTCGAGCTACGGCCCGCGCGAGCAGGGCAAGGCCGCGCGCGAGTTCTACACGACGACGCACACGTTCACGATCGCCGGCTGAACCTCGGTTCGGCCGCCAGCACCCGGGTACCTCGCAGAACAACCGGGGCGCCGGGACCCTACGCAGGACGCCGAGCCGGCTGCGGCACCGCCAGCCCGGGCGCCCCGAGCTCGGAGCACGTCGCCCGCACGCCGGAGCGGGCGAGGAGGTCGAGGCCGAGCTTCGCCCGCCGCACCCGCTCCCGGGAGAGCGCGATCGTCGTCGGCTCGAGGTGGCTGCCCGACGGGTAGACGTCCGGCGCATTGCGCAGCCCGAACTTGACGTAGACCGGAGCCGCGATCTCGATCAGCCGCGGGATGTCGTGATGGCGGACGAACCCGCCTAGGTTGTCCGGGGCTTCGACGTAGATGTCGAGCGGGACGTCGACGGCATCGCGGATCGCCGCGATCTGGTGCAGCGTGAGGTCGGTCGGCAGGTTGAGGGTGCTCGCGCCGAGCCCGACGACGACCTGCGCCGTCGTCGGGTTCGCGACCGGCAGCATGACCGAGATCTTCGCCTGCATATCGGCGGGCAGGTCGCCGGCGCGCTTCAGCTCGGTGAAGGCGCGCAGGACCCCGAGATCGGTGATCAGCACCGAGCGGAACCCGTGTTCGGCAGCCCGCAGCGCATCCTCCAGGCACGCGACGAGCTGGTCCTGGCCGCGCGCGCTCGCCGCGAGGACCCCGCCCGCCGGGGCCGCGACCATCGCCGACGGCGACCAGCCGGCGCCGGGACGCGCGAAGAGGCTCACCTCGCGCTTCGCATCGGCGGCCAGAGCCGCCATCTCGTCCAGCTCGTCATCCGTCTGCAGGAAGACGCCGGTCCCCTGTGAGATGCGGTGCACCGGGATCTCCCACCGCTCCGCCTCCTCGAGGACGGCGCGCAGGCAGCCCGGCCCCTCGGTGCTCGGGATCTCGACCCGGTATTGCGCGCCGTCCGGGAACCGCTTCAGCGAGGGCGACAGCGCGGTCGGATCGCTCTCCGGGACGCCGAGCGAGCGCAGAACTCCGGCAATCGTCATCGCAACGCCTCCTTTTGGGATCCCGCGGGACCGCGCCTGCAGAGCCTCGTGTAGCGACCGGCCGCACCGAGCGGCGGCGCCGACCGCGAAGCCTACCCTGTGGGCTGGGCCGCGCCGGTCCCCGCCGGGACCGGCCGAGTGAATCCAGGAGGTGGTCGTGGCGGTGAGGGAGATTCCGGCGACGGAGCTCGAGGTCGCGCTCGCGGCGGGTGTCGATCTCGGCGAGGGACCGCTGTGGGACGACCGTGAGCAGGTGCTCTGGTGGGTCGACATCATGGTCGGGGACGTCCATCGGTTCGACCCGGCGAGCGGCAACGACCAGGCGATCCCGGTCGGGGAGCCGGTCGGCGCCGTCGCCCTGCGCGAGCGCGGCGGGTTGCTGCTCGCGGTACAGAGCGGTTTCGCGGTGCTCGAAGACGGCGCGATCCGCTCGCTCGCGAAGGTCGAGGCCGACGACCCGGACACGCGCATGAACGACGGCTACGTGGATCCCCAGGGTCGATTCTGGGCGGGCACGATGGGCATGGCCGAGCGAGCACGCGTCGGCTCTCTGTACCGGCTCGACCAAGACGGCACGGTGTCCCGCCAGCTGACCGAGGTTGGGGTCTCCAACGGCATCGACTGGAGCCCGGACGGGCGGACCATGTACTTCGCGGACACGCTGACCCGCACCCTGGACGCGTTCGACTTCGACCCCGCTGCGGGCACGCTGTCGAATCGTCGACGGCTCCTCGACTTTCCGCGCGACGGCGGGTCGGCGGACGGCCTGGTCGTCGACGCCGAGGGCTTCATCTGGGCGGCGATGTGGGGCGGCTGGGCGGTCAACCGCTACACGCCGGACGGGGAGCTGGACACCGTGCTCGAGGTGCCGGCGCTCCAGGTGACGAAGCCCGCGTTCGCCGGCCCGGACCGCGACGTCCTCTACGTCACCTCGGCGCGTCGTGGCCTCAGTGACGCCGAGCTCGCCGAGCAGCCCCTGGCCGGGCACCTGTTCCGCGTCCGGCCCGGGGTCACGGGGCAGCCGATCCAGCGCTACCGCGGCTGAGGCGCCAGGCCGACCTCCCGGCCGCTCACCGCAGCA
>JBAPVZ010000171.1:0-4425 GCA_049283435.1 Candidatus Dormiibacterota bacterium | reverse complement strand
ACCTCCAGCAGGTCGACGCTCTGCAGGTCGAGGTGGTTCGTCGGCTCATCGAGCAGGAGCAGATCCGGACCGGCCGCGAAGAGTGCCGCGCTGACGGTGCGTCGCAGCTCACCCTCGCTCGCCTCGGTCGCCCGGCGCCGGGCCGGGTCGGCGAAGACGACCTTCCCGACGCGCTCTCGCAGCTGGTCCGCCGGTGCGTCCGCGAACCGCTGCGCGTAGGCGAGCAGCGAGTCGCCGTGCGCCGGGGCAGGCAGCGTCTGCGGCAGCACTCCCAGCCGCAGGTCGGCATGCCGCCAGACCGTGCCCGTGGTCGACGGCCCACCCGCGAGCACCCGGAGCAGCGTCGTCTTGCCACTGCCGTTCGGCCCGGTGATCGCGAGCCGGTCACCGGCACCGAGGGCGAGGTCCAGGCCCCGCACGAGGGATCGGTCGGCACCGCCAAGTCCGACCGACGCCAGCCGCAGCAGCGCCCCCGACGTCAGGCGCGGTGGCTCGACGACGAACCGCGGCTGCGCCGGCAGGTCGGGTTCCTCCAGCCGCTGCAGCTCGCGCGCGACCCGCACCGCCTGCGCTTTCGCGCCCCGCGCGACCTTCGCGCCCTTGCGCCGGTAGAAGTCGTTCTGCGAGTGGTCCTGGAACGCCTGCGCGCGTGCCGAGATGCCGGCGACCGCACCCTCCAGCCTGGCCCGCCGCGTCTCCTGGTCGGCGAACGCGCGCTGCTTCGCCTCCAGGGCCACCTGCTTCTGCGCCTCCATCAGGTCGAAGCCGCCACCGTACGAGAGCACGCGGCTCGTGCCCTCCTCGATCTCGAGGATCTCGTCGACCCGATCCAGGAGGTCGCGGTCGTGGGAGACGACGAGCACGGCGGCCGTCGTCTCCTCGATCCAGCGCGCCAGGTAGCGGGCGGCACCCGCATCGAGGTTGTTCGTCGGCTCGTCGAGCAGCAGCAACTCGGCCGGCGCGACGAGCAGCGCGGCGAGCGCGACGCGAGTCGCCTCTCCGCCGCTCAGGCTGGGGACCGGCCGCGTCAGCAGCGCGGGATCGAGGGCGAGGCCGTGCAGAACGGCCGCCCGCTGCTGCTCGTAGGCCCAGCCGCCGGCGCGCTCCATCGCCTCGAGCGCATCGCCGTAGGCGGTGAGCGTCATCGTGTCGTCGGCGCCCGAGCGCATCGCACCGAGCAGGCGCTCATGCTCCTGCCAGACCGCACCGACGTCGCCCGCATGCTCGTCCAGATAGCCGGCCACCGAACCTGACCACTCGAGCTGCGGGCTCTGCGGGAGGCGGCCGACGGTCAGCCCCGGCGCGACCCGGAGCACGCCGCTCAAGCTGACATGGTCGGGGACCCCGCCCCGGCGAGCGAGCGCGACGACCGTCTCCAGCAGCGTCGACTTGCCACTGCCGTTGCGCCCGACGAGCCCGGCGTGGCGGCCGCCGGCGACCGCGAAGGAGGCGTCGTCGAGCAGCAGCGCACCGGCGGTCCGCAGCGTCAGATGTTGTGCGAAGACGCCTCGCCGCGAGTCGGCGGCGCTCGTCGGGGTGGTCGTCGGATGCAGTCGCGGCACGTGCGGACCTCCAGGAGGGAGCGGGCACGCAGCAGCGAGGTTCGGGTCCGACCGGCACGTCTGGAGATCGACGCACCACACACCACACCAGGCCACGCCGGGGCCCCGATTCGGGACGCCGCTACGCGTGGACGGCAGGCGGGTGTCAGTCCAACATCTGGCCGGCACGGTACCACGCGCCAAGCGCCGGCGTCGGGAGCTCGACCTGGGTCATGATGGGATGACTTCGGTCGACGTGCATCAGGAATCGAGCAGGAATCGAGGAGGACGCCCGATGGCAGTGGACAGCAAGGCGAGCACCGTTTGGCGGGGTGGGCTGGCAACCGGCGCCGGCACCGTCAGCGCGGCGAGCGGCAGCTTCGATCTCGAACTGACATGGGCACATCGCGCCGAGTCGCGGGCCTCGGGTACGAGCCCCGAGGAGTTGATCGCAGCCGCCCACGCCGGTTGCTTCGCGATGGCGCTTTCGCACGCGCTCGGCCTGGCAGGGCACGAGCCGGAGCGGCTGACGACGAGCTCGACCGTCACCTTCCAGCCCGGCCAGGGCATCACCGCGATCCACCTCGTCGTCGCCGGCGCCGTCCCCGGCGTCACCGCTGACGAGTTCGGCGACATCGCCGAGGGCGCGAAGACCGGCTGCCCGGTCTCCCAGGCACTTGCCGGCGTACCGCAGATCACGCTCGAAGCGACCCTGGAGAGCTGAACCTGCCGGTGCTCGACGACGCGCTCGCCGGCCAGCAGGAGGCCTGGCAGCGGATGCGCACCCACCCCTTCCTGGGGGCGATACGCGAGGGGACACTCCCGGCGGCGACGTTCGAGCGCTGGCTGGCGCAGGACCACCTGTTCGTCGCGGGCAGCCTCCCCTTCCTCGGCGCGCTCCTCGCGAGTGCGCCGTGCGAGGCGCGGCCGGTGCTGGCGAGCGCGATCGCCGGCTATCAAGCGGAGCTTCAGCGGTTCGGCGAGACCGCCGGTCGGCTCGGCGTCGATCTGACCGGCGCGCGGCCCGCCTTCGTCACCCACGCTTACCTGCAGTTCCTGCTCGCCACGGCGCACCGCAGCTTCCCGCAGGGCCTGCTGGTGCTCACGGTGCTCGAACGCGCCTATCTCGACTGCTGGCGCGGCGTGCGGGACGGGCTCGCCGCCAAGGCTCCGTGGCGGCCGCTCGTCGAGCAGTGGACGACCGACGAGTTCGCCGCTTACGTGCGGAGCTTGGAGGAGCTGGCCGAGCGCGCGACCGACGGAGCCGGCTCCGCCGAGCGCCGCGTGCTGACCGACCACATCGAGCTGACGATCGGCTACGAGCTCGCGTTCTGGGAGATGGCCTGGCACGGATGGACCTGGCCCGGCGCCGGACCGGTGAGCGGCGGATGAGCCGTCCGCCGTCACCCCCCGCCGCGGCCGTCTTCGACTGCGACGGGCTGCTCATCGACACCGAGCCCCTCTGGACGATCGCCGAGAACGCGCTGTTCGCCCGCTACGGCCGGGTCTTCTCCCCCGACGGCAAGCGCGCGCTGCTCGGCACGACCGGGGATGCCGCAGGCCGGGTGCTCGCGCGGCTGCTCGACCAGCCGGAGCGGGGTCGCGAGCTCCTGGCGGAGCTGGTCGAGCTCGTCGACGTCGAGCTCGGCGCCGCCCGGCCGATGCCGGGCGTGCTCGAGCTGCTGGCAGGCCTCGACGGCCGGCTGCCGATCGCGGCCGCGTCGAACTCGCCCCGCCGGCTGCTGCGGCGATCGCTCGAGGGGTCCGGTCTGCACGACCGCTTCCCGACCATCCTGACGAGCGACGACGTCGCGAACCCGAAGCCGGCGCCAGACCTCTACGTGGCCGCCTGCGCGCGGCTCGGGGCATCCCCGTCGCAGGCGATCGCGCTCGAGGACTCCCCGACCGGCGTCGCCGCCGCCCGAGCGGCGGGCCTCTGGGTGATCGGCGTCCCCTCCTATCCCGGCGTCGTGCTCGACGCCGACCTCGTGGTGCCGAGCCTGAGCGCCCCGGAGGTCCTGGCGGCGCTCACCGGCTGACCGACCCTCAGCTCCGGGCTCGCCAACGCGCGCCGGCCGGCGGTCCCCTGCGGCGCCTCAATCGTCGAGCGCGAGTTCCGCGGTCCCCATCCCAACTGCGGCGCCGGCGAATCGAGCGGGGCGGAACGGTTCCAGCAGCGCTGCCGGCCTCCCTCCCCCGAGCTCGCTCGCGATCAGCTCACCGAGGATCGCCGCCAGCGTCACCCCGCTGTGCGTCGCGACGACGTAGCAGCCCTCGACGCCAGGCGCCCAACCGGCGATCGAGACCCCGTCCCGAGGCAGCACCCGCAACCCGGCGAGCACGCGCTCGATCGACACCTCGCGAAGGGCGGGGAGGGTACCGGCAGCGAGCTCGAGCGCGCGCCGTGCGAGCGGCAGGTCGGGTGACGGCGCCCAGTCCGGCACCAGCTCGCGGTCCAGCGAGTTGCTGTGGATGCGCACCCGGCCACCCCGGTCGGGACGCAGCGCGACCTCGGGCCCGTGCAGGATGCGCCGCGGCAGGTTCGCATGCGGCGCGGTGACGACGAGCATGCCGAGCGGCGCCGAGCCCGGCCGGTCGGCGGTGACGAGCGGGATCGCGACATCGAGCGGCGCCAGCAGCTCCTCGGTCCAGCGCCCGGCGCAGGTGACGACGCAATCCGCTTCGAGCCGCGTGCCGTCCGCCCGCTCGACGCCGGCGACGTGGCCCGAGCGCGCCACCAGGGCGAGCGGCGCCGGCGACTCGAAGACCTGCGCACCGTGCGCCGCCGCCAGCTTGCGCATCGCCTGGATGTAGCACGGCGCGTCCAGCCAGCCCTCCTCCTCGTAGCTGACGACGCGGCCGGCGCCGGCCGGGAGGACGACGC
>JBAPVZ010000170.1:0-1676 GCA_049283435.1 Candidatus Dormiibacterota bacterium | reverse complement strand
CGCGATCCGCGGTGGTCACCGCACAGCGTCAGCATCACGTTGCGGCGATTGCCGTTCCGAGACCGGGGCCGATGGTGCGGGTGATCCCGCGAGAGGCCCCGGTCGCGGAGGTACGTGCAGTGGTATTGCGGAGCCACGCCGAGCCGGTACCCGGCGAAATGCACGTGCTCTGGGGTGCTGACGATGCGCCGACCCGAGCGTGTGGTGATGGCGACGCCCACCGCCGGCGCCTTCGACCGATGCACGCGGAGCACCCGCGCGGGACGGAAGTCGCCGCTCCCGTATCCGGCGAGAACGTGATCCCCGACTCGGACGTGCTCGATTGCCCGCTCGGAGCCATCACCCATGCGCACCGCAGTCCCCGCGACCAGGCACTGATCGTCGTCGCCCACCACCGCGAGCTGACGATGCTCCTCCGCGAGCAGGTTGACGAGCACGTACTGGGCGTGGTTCGTGTCCTGGTACTCGTCGACGAGCACGTACCGAAAGCGGTCGCGCCAGCGCTCCAGCGCCTCGGCGTCGGACTGCAATAGCAGCACCGTCTTGCCGAGGAGATCGTCGAAGTCGAGGCCGCCGGATGCCCGCAGCAGCTCCTCGTAGCGGGCGTAGCAGCGGCGGACCACCTCGTCGGCAAAGCTGCGCACCGGGTAGTCGTCGGGCATCACGAGCTCGTTCTTCGCCTTCGAGATCGCGTTCGACAGCATCCCCGGCGCGTAGCGCTTGGCGTCCAGGCGGAACTCGTCGAGAACCCGCCGCAGCGTCGCCCGCTGGTCGTCCTCGTCGAAGATGTTGAACGAGGGTGAGAGGCCGATCCGCTCGGCGTCCCGCCGCAGGATGCGCGCCGCGGTCGCGTGGAAGGTGCCGACCCAGCGCACCCCGTCGTCGCCGACCAGATGGGCGACCCGCTCCCGCATCTCGCGTGCCGCCTTGTTCGTGAACGTGACCGCGAGCAGCCGGTCGGGCCAGACGCGATGCTCCGCGATGAGGTTCGCGATGCGCGTCGTCAGGACGCGCGTCTTGCCGCTCCCGGCGCCGGCGAAGACGAGCAGCGGTCCGTTGAGGCACTCCACCGCCTCGCGCTGACGATCGTTGAGGCGGGCGATGACCTCCTGCAGGGAGGGCTGCTCACCGACGGGAGCGCTCGGCACCAAGTCAGGATACGGAACCACTCAGCGCGAACCGTCGCCGGTGCGCCGGCCTGCGCGGGGGTGAAACGAAGCCGGCCGGAGGCCCGTCAGGGGCCCCCGGCCGGTGCTGCGCTCAGCGTGGAGATCGGCGTGCCGCGTTCAGCACATCGAGTTCGTCGACCACTCCCCCTGCCGGCCCTGGCTGTACATCCAGGCTGCGGCCTGCGCGTTGGCCGTCGCGTCGAAGATCGAGGCCCCGGCCGCACCCTGGGGCGTCCTCGCGAACGTGGACGGAAGGAACTGGAACAGTCCCTCTGCACCGCCGTACGGCTGGACCGCGTTCGGGTTGTCACCCGACTCGTGCGTCGCGATGCACAGTCCCCAACTGACCGCTCCCGATCCCTGGGACTGGAACGCGGCCGTGATGATCGCCTGGATCGATCCCCCCGGCGCGCTCGGTGCGGCCGGCTGCGCCGTCGAGCTGGACGGGCTCGGAGCCGCCTTCGGCGGCGGGGTCGCGGCAGCACTGGCTGCCGCTGCCGCGGCAGC
>JBAPVZ010000169.1:0-6442 GCA_049283435.1 Candidatus Dormiibacterota bacterium | reverse complement strand
GGCCTGAGCGGTACTCGCCCCCGCCCGCGAAGGCCTCGGCGGCGGAGCGGCGCGCGCAGGCGCCACCTTCTTTGCGGATCGCCTGGCGGCGGAGCGGGCCACGAGCCCAACCTACCAGTGCGGCACGGGTCCCGCACGAGCCCCACCAGAACAGGGGAGGTGCAGGGGAGGTGGCATGTCGCGGCCCGGACGCCGGGCCGCGAGCGCAGACGCTGCCCCCGGTCCGCCCTCGATCCGGTCGCCGACCGAACGAGCGCTGCCCCCGAGTGCGGACGTTCGGCCGGCGCAGGAAGCGGGTATCCTGGGTCGGGCTTCCCGCGCGGGCGGCTCGGGACCGGCAAGGCAACCGCAACAAAGGTGAAGGTTTGAAGGTAATCGTCAAGGACCAGCAGGAGTTCGAGCAGGCGCTGCGTGAGTTCCGCCGCAAGGTGCAGGAGCAGGGCCTGGTGCGCGAGATGCGCCGGCGTGCGCATTACGTTCCTCCCGCAGAGGCGCGCAAGATCAAGAGCCTGCGGGCCCGCCGGCGCCGTTCCCGCTAGCGCCCGAGGGCACCGCCCCCGCAGTCGATGCGGGGCCTGCGGTATACTCTCTGGCGCTCGGTGGCCATGGCGGAGGGGTCACACCCGTTCCCATTCCGAACACGGCAGTTAAGCCTTCCAGCGCCGATGGTACTGCCGGAGTAATCCGGTGGAAGAGTAGGTCGTTGCCGAGCTTTTATCCCGCCGCCCGCAAGGGTGGCGGGATCACTTTTTTCTGCCACAGAGGACTCGTCAGCACTGCCCGAGGCGGACTCGGTAGGTCCACCACCAGGTCGCAGGTTCCGGCAGCCGGCGCTCCGCGGTCCGGCGCAGCTCGGCGAGGCCCATCGCCTCGTCGCTGACCCCGGCCTGCCGCAGCGCCACGATCCCGCCCTGGCTGCCGATCAGGTCCAGGAGCTGGTCCGCGCCGCCCGATCCGCGGTGGTGCAGCGCGACTTCCCGCGTCAGGCGGAACACGCCGCTCGCCGCCATCCGCGCCAGGTGTCCCGACTTCGCCTGGCGCCGCGGCGTCAGCTCACGTTCCGCCTCGAGCGACCGGCAGCGGCGCTCGGCGGCGAGGTAGGCGGCGTCGACCTCGGCGTCGATCAACGGCGGCCAGTCGCAGTCGAACGCGGCGAACACGCCGCCCGGACGCAGGATGCGGGCGATCTCCGGCAGGGAGCGATCGGGGTCGAACCAGTGCATCGCCTGGCCCGCTGTCACCAGATCCGCGACGCCGTCCTCGAGTCCGGTCGCCTCGGCGGAGCCCCCGAGCACCTCGTGCTCGATCGACCAGGCGGCCAGTCGCTGCTGCAGTCGCGCGCGCATGTCGGCGGAGGGCTCGACGGCCACGACGCGGCGCGCGCGGCGCTCCCAGATCGACGTCGAGAGGCCGGTGCCGGCGCCGACGTCGACGACGAACGGTCGCGCCGTTCCGATCCACTGGCAGAGCAGGTCGACGAGCTCGGGCGGCGGGCTCGGCCGCGTCGCATCGTAAAGGTCCGCGAACCCCGTGAATCGCTCGACCGCGCTGGGACGCTCCATGCCACGAAACTCCTCTCCCTGATCGCCCGCCGTCTGCACGCATCGTGCCACAGCGGTTGCCCGGGCGTGGGCCGGGCGGCCTACGCGTCGGCGGGGCCGGGGGCCTCCTCCTGGACCATCGCCGGGTGCAGCGAGGGCATCAACAAGAAGGCGCGCACGGCGAGCGCGGCGAGCAGCGTCGCGAGCGTGCTCAGGACGCAGCCGACGACCTGGACGACACCACCGTGCAGCTCGACGATGAGCACCGCCTCGAGGACGCAGCCGGCCGCCAGGATCGGGATGAAGACGCGGTCGTGCACCGCCATGAAGAACTGGACGAGCAGATTGCACAGGCTGAGACAGAGCCCGCTGATCGCGACCGGCACGATGAACGCGTCGGCATCGTGGAAGGCCTGGCCGAAGAGGACGTTGACGACGAGCCACGGCACGGCGGCGAAGATGCCGATCGCGATGAGGCCGGCGATCGCGATCAGACCAGCCGAAAGGAGCAGCAGCCGCCCCGGGTGGGCCCGCTGGGCGACCGCCTCGACGACCCGCGGGAACAGCACCTGGCTGACCGAGAGCGTGCCGTAGTAGATGATCACGCTGATCTTGTTGAGGCCGCCGTAGATGCCGGCGCCGTGGGCGTCCAGGTAGTGCTTGGCGAGGACGACGTCGACGTTGTAGAGCAGCGTGATGCCGATCGTCCCCGCGCTCGCGGTCAACGCGAAACTGAACATCGTCCGCAGGGAGACCGGATGGCCGGTTTTGGGGATCGCGTTGCGGAGCCAGAGGTGGCCGGCCACCAGCGCGACGAAGGAACCGGCAAGCAGTGCCAGGACAGCGCCGCTGACGCCGAGTCCGAGCAGCAGCAGCGCGACGAGCGTCGTCGTACGTGCGATCAGCTCGAACGCCTGGTTGAACGACAGCCCGCCGAAGCGCTGGATTCCCTGGAGCGCACCGCGCGGGATCGCCATGTACCAGCAGGCGGCGAGCGCGATCCCGAGCCAGACCACGGGCAGCGGCGAGCGCAGATGCAGGAAGTCGGCGATCGGGATCGCCGCCGCGGCGAAGAGCACGACGAACACCACCGACGGGATCACGAGCAGCAGGGTCGACCGGTTGACGACGTACCGGATCCCGGCGGGCAGATCCCGGCCCGCGAGCGCCGCCGAATACCGGGCGATCACGACCATCAGGATCAGGTTGACCGCCATCCCGACCGTGTAGAGCGCGAAGAGCGAGGCGACCTCGCCGTACTCCTCGGGCCCGAGGACGCGGCCGGCGATCGCGTGGTAGACGAAGCCGCCGACGCCGGACGTGATGCCGCCGATGAAGAGAAGCAGGTTCTGGCGCACCAGCCGGTTGCGGCGGAGGCGGCGTATGCCCGTTCGCACGGCACTCGTGCGCGCCGGCTCCACGGCCCTGGCGGTCACGCTCGGCGATTGTACGGTCGGGGCGATCACCTGTCGCGAGCGGCATCGGCGCCGCCGCCGTCAACGGACGACCGGCTCCGGTTCCACCGAACGTGCCCGGGCCGGCCCGCGGCTATGCTGGGTCCGTCATGTCCAGCGCGGCGCCGCTCGTCTCGGCGATCATCGTCAGCTACAACACCAGGGAGCTGCTCCTCGGCACGCTGCGCTCGCTGTACGCAGGCACCGAGGTGCCGCTGGAGGCGATCGTCGTCGACAACGGGTCGAGTGACGGCTCGGCCGACGCCGTCGCGCAGCAGTTCCCCGACGTCCAGGTGCTGCGTGAGAAGAACCTCGGCTTCGGGCGGGGAAACAACGCCGGCTTTCAACAGGCGAACGGTCGCTTCATCCTGCTGCTCAATTCCGACGTCACGCTGCGGCCGGCCTGTGTCGACCGGCTGACCAACCACCTGCTCGTGCACCCCGAGGTGGGCGCGGTCGGACCGCACCTGATCCGCCCCGACGGCCGGCTGGACCGGGCCTGCCGCCGCGGGTTTCCGACGCCGCGCGCCTCCTTCTACCGGATGTCGGGTCTGAGCCGGTTGCTTCCGCACAGCCAGCGGTTCAACCGCTACAACCTGGGCCACCTACCGGAGGACCAGACGCACGACATCGATGCGGGTACCGCCGCCTGCCTGCTGGTGCGGCGCTCGGCCGTCGACCAGGTCGGCTTCTTCGATCCCGACTTCTTCATGTACGGCGAGGATCTGGACCTCTGCTATCGCCTCAAGGAGGGTGGCTGGCGCATCGTCTACCTGGCGACCGCGGAGGCGGTGCACGTGAAGGGCCAATCGACGAAGCAGGCGACGAACCGGATGCTGTTCGCGTTTCACAGCGCGATGTGGACGTTCCACGCCAAGCATTACGCGAGCGACCTCTCGGCCTTCCTGAACGGCGTCATCTGGGCGTCGATCTGGGGCCGGTGGGCCGTCCTGCGCACGCGGGCTGCGGTGACGCACGACCCGCGTGTGTCGGTGTGAGGGCGGCGGAGGCGACGGCGGTGCCGGGCGCAGCCGCCGGCATGCCCTCGCCGGGCGAGGTGTCCGCCGAGGTCTCGCGGGTGCTGACCGAGTTCCTCGACGAGCGGCGCCGGGATCTCGCCCGGCTGCAGGCGGAGCTGCCGCGGCTGGTCGACGAGCTGCACGGGGTTCTCGACAGTGGTGGCAAACGCATCCGACCGTGGCTCGCCTGCTGGGGCTACCGCGCGGCGGACCGGGCGCTCGACGAGTCGATCCTGCGCGCCGCCTCGGCCCTGGAACTCGTCCACACATTCGCGCTGATCCAGGACGACGTGATGGACGATTCCGCGACGCGGCGGGGGAGACCGGCTGCGCATACGGTGCTCGGGCTGCCGACCGCGCTGCTCCTCTCCGACCTGGCGCTGATCTGGGGCGACCAGCTGCTCTGCGAGGCAGGCTTCACGCCCGAGCGCCTCGCCGACGGCCTGCGGGTGCTGAACGCGCTGCGTACCGAGGTGACGGTCGGCCAGTACCTGGACGTCGAGGGGCGGCCGGACGAGGCGAGAGCGCTGGAGGTGAACCGGCTCAAGACCGCGAGCTACACGGTGTTACGGCCGATCCAGCTCGGGCTCGCGCTCGGCGGTGCCCGCCGAACGACGATCGACGCCGTGCCCGCCTACGCCGAGCCCGCCGGGATCGCGTTCCAGCTGCGCGACGACGTGCTGGGCGCGTTCGGCGACGAGGCGACGACCGGCAAGCCGGCGGGCGACGACCTCCGCAACGAGAAGCCGACCTGGCTCTGGGCCCGGGCGCTCGCCCGAGGTGGCGCCGCACCGGCCGGCGTGGTCGCGAGACGGGCATGGCTCGTCGAATCGGGAGCGCTCGCCGACACCGAGGCGCTCATCGGCGAGCTCGAGAAGCAGGCGCTGGACGGCCTGCGGCGCCTGCCCGTCGAGGAGGCACGGCGGCGGGAGCTGGTCGCGATGACGGATGCGCTGGTCCGCCGCGAGCAGTAGAGCCGCCTTCCCGTGGCCAAACGAACGAATGTCACACGAAGGCACGAAGGACACGAAGGACAGGAAGACGAACGACGAGTCTTTGACAGTGTGGCGGGGGGCTCAAGCCAACCCGTTCTTCGTGAGCCTCGTGCCTTCGGGTGACCCCAGATCGCGTGGAGCAGTGGCACAGCGCGATGTGGCGATGCTCCGCGCGCCGGCTCCGGCGGTCGTGCCCTGACGGATCGCTGATGCGCGGCGTGGTGCCCCCGCAGCGGGGGCGGGGAGCCTCAGGCCTCAGGCGCCGGCTCGGCGTCGCTGAGCGCGATGAACTCCGCCGGCGAGAGCCGCAGGTGGACGTTGTTGCCGACCACCTCCTCCACCTCGGCGATCGGCACCGCGATGCGCCGGCGGTGGGCGTCGACGACGATGCGGGTGATCGCGCCCCCGTCGTCGGTGTCGACCGAGGCGACGCGGCCCAGCTCGTCGCCGCCCGACCACACGGGGCTGCCCTCGGTGATCTCGTGGACGTTCTCCGCGTCGTCGCCTAGCGTCACCGGGGGGATGTACGGACCCTGGCCGATGAACGCCTCCGCGATGCGCAGGAAGTTCGAGCGGGCCCACCCGTTCGGCGCCTCCCAATGGGCCGGAGCGCCGGCGAGGCGCGCGTGCTCGACGTCCGGCTGCGCCTTCAGCCCGGCCTCGTCGAGGTCCAGCTGCAACGAGGTCGGGCCGGCGGCGGTGAACAGGCTCGTCGGGACGACCCGGCCGCCGATCACGAGGTGCGTGATCCGGTGCGCCTGCTCGTCGACGACGAGGCTCTCGACGTGCCCGAGCCGCCTCCCGTCGCGGCCGACGACGTGCTCACCCGCCTGCAGCGTCTTCAAAATGGCAGCTCCTCGGGCACCGGCCCGTCGTCGTCGTCGGGGCCCGGCTCGGGCGCCGGCGGGGTCGGGGCGGGCGCGTTCACGCCAGCGGGATCGGCTTCGGCAGCCGGCGGGCGCACCTCGATGCGCGTGCGGGCCTCGTCGAGCTTGCGCTCGGCCGTCCGCAGCAGGCGACCCGCCTCGTCGACGGTGCGAATCGCGTCGTCGAGGCTGAGCTCGCCCTCCTCCAGGGCGCGCAGCCGCTGGTCGAAGAGCTCGACCGCGCGCTCGTAGCTGAGCTCGCCCTCTTCAGGATTGGTCGTCACGCTGCTCCAACTCCTCTACGGTGGCGCGCAGCCCGCCCTCGGCGAGGCGAACTCGGATGGCGCGCCCGGTGCCAGTGTCTTCCGAGCGGCGAAGGACGGTGCCGGTCTCGGCGTCGAACGCGATGCTGTAGCCGCGCGCGAGCACGCCGTCCGGGCTCAGCGCGGCGAGTCGCTCCCGCCGGTGGGCGAGCGCCTGCTCGGCGGCCGCCAGCCGGCGCACCGTTGCGAGCCGGAGCCGTTCCGGGCCGCGCCGGCGCGCGAGGTCGAGCCGTCGCTGCTGCAC
>JBAPVZ010000168.1:0-1744 GCA_049283435.1 Candidatus Dormiibacterota bacterium | reverse complement strand
CCGCGTGCTCGACGGCCTGCAGTCGGCGCGCTACATCGTCTCCGTGCGCAAGTGGCTGGAGTCGGTCACCGCGGAGACGCCGATCTACTGATCGCGGACGCGACGCGCGGTGCGTCGCGCCGCGCGTCGCGTGGCGCCCGTGTGCCGGGCTGGGCCGCGTTTACGCGAACTGCGCGATCAGACGCTCCAGCGGCTTCTGATCGAACGGGTCCTCGCCGCCGAGCGTGATCATCTCGGCGCCGGCCTCGACGAGGGCTTCCAGCTGCGCCTCGTCGAACCCCTCACCGCCGCTGGTGCGCATGACCGCCTTGGGATCGCGCCCGACCTTCGCGCACCAGTCGTCGAGGATCTGGTTCTTGCGTCCCCAGGTCTCGGCGTCGCCGAAGCCGTGCCAGATGTCGCCGTACTGGGCGACCAGGCGCAGCGTGACCTTCTCGCCCCCACCCCCGATCATGATCGGGACCGGACCGACCGGCTGCGGGACCAGCTTGTGCAGGCGGTCCTTGATGCGGGGGAGCGCCTCACCGAGGTCGCGCAGCCGGCTGCCGACGGTGCCGAACTCGTAGCCGTACTCCGTGTAGTCGCGCTCCTTCCAGCCGGCGCCGACGCCAAGCACCGCGCGGCCCCCGCTCAGGTGGTCGATGGTGGCGGTCATGTAGGCGAGCAGCTCCGGGTTCCGGTAGCCGTTGCCGTTGACGAGGGAGCCGAGCCGGGCATGTGAGGTGATGCCGGCGATGGCAGCCAGCAGCGTGTTGCATTCGAAGCTCTCGCCGCCCGGGTCGCCGCTCAAGGGGAACATGTGGTCCCAGACCCAGATCGCGTCCACGCCGAGCGCGTCGGCGCGGCGGGCGGCGTCGAGCAGCTTCTCGACCGTCGTGTGCTGCGGCTTCAGTTGGTAACCGACCTTGCATCGTGGCATCGATCCCAAACCTACCTGAGCGGGTCCGCGCGGCGGCACCTGCGGCCATCACCTGACGGGCGGCGAACCTCGCGGTGGTAGCCTCGGCGTCGACGCCGGACCGCCCCACGACCAGGTGCCACATGACGAAGCCCGCTCCTCGCACACCGGCACGTCGCAAGCAGGACACCCTGCACCGGCTCGAGCACGACGTCGACGCCTGGGTCGGGACCAACGACGGAGCCGGCGGACCACCGGCACTGGCCCCGTTCTCGTTCCTCTGGGACGGCACCGCCCTGCTGATGGCGACGCCCGGCTCCGGCCCGACCGGTCGCAACCTGCAGGCCACGGGCAGGGTGCGGCTCGGCATCGGTCCGACGCGCGACCTCGTGCTGGTGGACGGGACGGCGCAGGCGGTGCCGCCGGCCGAGATCCCCGACCGGCTCGGTGACGCGTTCGCGGCGAAGGCGGGGTTCGATCCACGGCGGCTCACGACCCCCTACCTCTACTTCCGCATCCTGCCGCTCCGCGTCCAGGCCTGGCGGGAGGAGAACGAGCTGGAGGGCCGCGTGCTCATGCGCAACGGGCGGTGGGTGGTGCCTTGACCCACGCCCTGAGACCCGGCCGGCGCCGTCTCGCGGGGACCCTCGAGGTCGGCCCTGAGGCGCGCTTGGGGACCGATCAGCCGAGCAGCGGTGCGACCTCGGTCAGGAAGCGCGGCACGTCGCCGCCGGCGATGAGTCGGGTGGCGCCGACCTCCGCGACGAGCCGTCGCAGCTTCTCCGCCATCGCCTCGGGAGGGCCGACGAGCACGTAGGCGCAGTCGGCCAGCGACTGTGCCGGCAG
>JBAPVZ010000167.1:0-2710 GCA_049283435.1 Candidatus Dormiibacterota bacterium | reverse complement strand
CACCTGGCCTGCCCACCGGATCCATCAGCGACTGCCGCTGCTCGACATCTTTCGCCCGACGACGAAGCTGGCGGCGGCGATCGAGCCCTTCGGCTGCCGGCGGACCCTGCGCCGCGCCCTCGAGGTGGCGGCAGAGGAGCCGGGCGGGCCCGCCTACCTGACCGTCAGTGCCGACGTCTCCCGCGCCGAGGCCACCGACCCGACCCGCCCGGCGGCGGCGGCGCCGCCACGCCCCGTGTCCGATCCTGGGGCGGCGGCCACGATCGTCCGGGGACGGCTGGCGAATGCGGAACGGCCACTTCTGCTGGTCGGGCTCGGCGTCCGCCCCGGCGACGCGCCGCTGCTCCGACGCTGGGTGGAGGAGTGGCACCTGCCGGTGGCCGTGACGCCGAAGGTGAAGGGAATCGTCGACGAGACCCATCCGCGGTTCGGCGGCGTCGTCGGCGGCATGGCGATCGACGGTGTCATGACCGAGGGCATCCGGCAGGCGGACCTCGTGCTCGGCCTCGGCCTCGATCCGACCGAGATCGACAGCGCGTGGCACGGCGAGGTGCCGATGCTCTGGATCCTGGATTCGGCCTGGGCGACCGGCGTGTCCCCGGCCGCCGACGTCGTCGCCGCCGACCCCGGCGCGCTGCTCGAGGACCTGCTCGGCGCGGCCGCTCCGCGGACCTGGCAGGATCCGCTCACGGCCGCACGAGAGAAGCGCCGTCGCCTGCTCGAGGACCGCCAGGAGCGAGGGGGCGTCGTCGCGCCGCTCGCCGTCGTGCGCGGGCTCGCCGGGGTGCTGCCGGCGGAGACGATCGTGACGACCGACGTCGGCTCCCACAAGTTCCTGTTCGGGCAGTTCTGGCCGAGCCGGCAGCCGCAGACGTTCTTCATGTCGAACGGGCTCTCCGGGATGGGCTACGGGCTGCCCGCGGCGATCGGCGCGAAGCTGGCGAGACCGGACCAACCGGTGCTCGCCGTGCTCGGCGACGGCGGCTTCTCGATGAACAGCCAGGAGCTGGAGACGGCGCGGCGACTCGGCGCGCCGATCGTCGTCGCCGTGCTCGCGGACCGCTCGCTCTCCATGATCCGGCTCGCCCAGCGACGCCGCGGGCTGGCTCCCTACGGCGTCGACTTCGACCCCATCGACAACGTGCTCCTGGCCGAGGCGTGTGGCGTTCGGGGCTGCCGCGTCGACAGCGAGGCGAGTCTCGCCGCCGCGGCGCGGGAGGCCCTGCAGCGCGACGAGACGACCGTGATCGAGGTCCCGATCGACCTCGAGGACTACGTGCCGATCATCTGATCAGGGTCAGCCGCTCAGGCCGGGAGCGGCGAGGCGAGCGCCGGCAGCCGGCCCGACCGCTCCAGCGCGAGCAGGGCCGCTTTGCGCGGAAGTCCGCCGCCATAGCCGACGAGGTCGCCGCCGGTGCCGATCACACGGTGGCAGGGAATCACGATCGAGATCGGATTGCGTCCGTTCGCGGCGCCGACGGCGCGAGCCCGGTCGGGGCGGCCCAGCCTGCTGGCGAGCGCGCCGTAGGTGCACGTCGCGCCGTACGGGATCTCCAGCAGCGCCTGCCACACCCGGAGCTGGAAGGGGGTGCCGGCGGGCGCCAGCGCCAGATCGAACCGGTGCAGCTCGCCGGCGAAGTAGGCGTCGAGCTGGCGCGACACCTCGTCGAACGCGGTCGTGTCATGCAGCCAACCGCTCGTGTCCGGGGCCCAGCGCGGGTCGGGCAGCATCCAGAGGCCGGTCAGCGCATCGCCATCGCCGGCGAGCAGCAGCTCGCCGATCGGCGAGGGGACGACCGCCCAGCGGGTCGGCGACAGATGCGGCGCCCGCAGAAGGATCGGCGGCGGCGGGGCGGCGGGTACGTCGAGCGGCAGCAGATCGCTCATCATCACGCCCCTTCAACACCGGATCTCGCCGGTTCGGTTGCGCGGCGCTCGGCGGACACGTCCCGAGCCTACTCCGGCACCCCGCAGGCCGAGCCTCGAACGGCACGAGTCGGGCTTGCTTCGTGACCGCGCGGCTATCGTGTTGTCGTGCCGCACACCACCTGTCCAGCGTGACCTGCGGCGTGTCTCGGCGCCTGCCCACCTCGCCCCCGCTCCGCTGGTGCCTGCTCCCGCTGCTCGCGCTGCTCCCCCTGCTCGCGCTCCTGGCGCTCGCCGGCTGCGGTCCTGTCACATCGCCCACGGCGAGCTCCCCCGGCGTGCAGCCGATCTCGACGGCCGACCCGCTGTCCGAGGCGGGCGGTATCGCGCCGGGTGCGCGGGGCACCGTCTGGTTCGACGCGAGGGCCTGCGGCTGCCTCGAGCAGGTGACGCCCTCGGGCCTCACCCGGCAGGTGCAGCTGGGCCTCGATTCGGCACCTCGCGCGATCGCCGCGGCGCCGGGGGGCGCGCTCTGGGTCGCGACCGCCGGCGCTCTGCAGCGACTTGCCCCGAATGGCACGATCCGCCGCTACCCACTCGAGATACCCGAGCCGGCCGGACCCAACCAGATCGTGGTCGCCGCCGACGGCACCGTGTGGTTCGCGTCCGGCGACGGGGTCGGGCGACTCCTCCCCGGGGGCCGCGTCGACCGCTTCACGAAGGGCTTCGTCGCCCAGTGTTCACCGCGCCAGCTCGCGATCGACCCCGCCGGCGGCGTCTGGTTCGCCGGCGGCACCGCGGGCGTCGGGCACCTGGGCGCGAGCGGGCAGGCCTCCTACGGATC
>JBAPVZ010000166.1:0-1711 GCA_049283435.1 Candidatus Dormiibacterota bacterium | reverse complement strand
GGCTCGCCGTCGGTGGCGGGGTCGGCACGGGTGTCGGGACCGGCGTCGGCACCGGCGTCGGCACCGGCGTCGGGACCGGGGTCGGCGGCGGTGGCGTAATCGGGATCGGCGTCGGGGTCGGCGCGGTGGTCGCGCTTGGCGAGGGGCTCGGGGACGGCTGCGCGACCGTGATCGTCTGACTGACCGGGCAGTTGTTCGACCAGCAGGCGCTGATCTGGTGCGATCCCGGCGACGTCGACTGGGGAATCGTCACGTTGACGCTGGTCCCGCCCGACGCGCTCGTCTGGAACGTGCCGAGCTGGTTCGACGCGGAGTCGAGCTGGATCGTGCCGACCTGGTTCTTGGGCAGGTTCGCGAGCGTGACCGTGACCGAGTCGCCGGGCTTCGGCGTGACCGACGAGAGCGTCATCGCCGGCTGGGTGCCGCTCGTCAGCTTCCAGATGAGGAAGGCGACGATCGCGAGCACGACGATCAGCGCGATGACCGCTGCGATCACCCAGGCGCGGCGGGAGCGGGCACCCTGGGCGGGCTTCTCGGCCGCAGCCGCCTGGCGTCCTGCCGCGCCCGCCCGTCGATCCTGTCGAACGGCCGTCGCGAGCTCACCGACGAACTGGCCGGCGCTGACGATCGTCGACTGCCGTCTGGCGACGATCGCGCCCTCCAGCACCTCGTCCGTCGCCTGGCCGAGGTCCGGATTGAGCGTCGACGCCCGCCGCGGTCGCTGGCCGGCCTGGGTCGGGCTGCCCGTCAACACGTGATAGGCGAGCGCGGCAAAGCTCTGGATGTCGTCCCCGCGGTTCATGACCTGCGCATCCGGCGCGAGCGCGGTCGCCACGCCCAGATCGCAGAGCAAGGCTCGGCCGTCCCCGCGCAGCTCGACGGCTGCCGCCTCGACGGCGCCATGCACTCGACCCTGGGTGTGCACGTAATCGAGCCCCTGGCTCAGATCCTCCAGCATCGCGAGCGAGGCGTCGATCCGCGGCGGGTCGTTCGCCAACCGCTCGGGCAGCGGCACGCCGCGCTGGTCACCGGCGACGAGGTAGTACGCACCGTGCTGCGCCCCGCCGCCGAGCAGCTCCTGGAGGTTCGGATGCCGCAGCGAGATGAGCCGGGGCAGCGAGCGTTCGAGACGGTCGACGGCGTCCGGATCGTCGTCGGAGGCAGCGACGACGCGCAGCTCGACGCCACGGCCGGAGCGGCTGTCATGGGCGCGGTAGACGGGACCGAACGGCCCCTCCCCGACGATCTCCTCGACGTCGTAGACGTCGACGCGGGATCCCGGCGGGAACGGTCCCTCGTCGAATTCCATACCCATTGCCGAGGCCCAGGGTACCTGCCGCGGACAGACGGCAGCGTGCAGGAGAGGCGACCCCCGCTCAGCCGCCGGCGGTCTGGGGGCCCGAGAGGAGAGCGGCGAGCCGGCGCGGGCCGCGAGCGACGACGAGCCGCAGGACGGCGCGACCGCCGTACCAGGCGATGGCCGCCGACACCAGGCCGATCGCGGTCCCGGCGAGCACGTCGCCCGGGTAATGGACGCCGACGAAGACGCGGGCGTAGTCCATGACGAGCCCGAAGAGGAGGAGCGGGAGGCCGAGACGGCGATGGCGAAGGAAGACGATCCCCGCGATCGCGAAGCCGGCCGCCGCGTGGTCGCTGGGGAAGGACGCGTCCTTCACCTGACTGACGAGCACGTGCACGTGCGGGTTGGCGA
>JBAPVZ010000165.1:0-5950 GCA_049283435.1 Candidatus Dormiibacterota bacterium | reverse complement strand
CTGCGGGGTCGGAATCGTACACGCGGATGAGCCCGGCCAGATTGATGAAGAGGTGTGCCGAAGGCATCGGCGGAACGTTCAGCCGCCGGTGGCGCGGGATCCCGGTCAGGCAGTAGATGTCGTCGATGAACCGGTCGAGGGGCGGGGCGGGCACCCGGCCGACGTACTCCATGGACTCAGTCTGGCCGACAGGGGGTCAGTTCGCGGGTGAGTACCCGGGTTACCGTTCGCCGGCGGGCGCTATCGATCGGTTGCCGGAACGTTGGTGGTGGACGTGCGCTCGGGTAGGTTTTCCGTGCCGGTCAGCTGGGTGCTGACCTCCCAGAGTCGCGCCCCCAGCTCGAGATCCTTCGACTTTGCCGCCGAATGGGCGGTCTTCCGGTTCTTCAGATACTCTCCGTTGGCATCCGCGAGCTCCGGGGCTGACGCTGCCCAGACCACGGTCTCGGCGCCGCGCTCAGGGGTGCTCATGAAGGGCTGGAGGACACGGGCGGCAATTCGCACGCCGAATGACCCCTCCTCGCCGAGCGCGGTGTCCTTGACCAGGCCGGGATCGACGCAGTTGACGGTGACGCCGGTTCCGGCGACCCGCCGCGCCAGCGCGTAGGTGAAGACGACGAGCGCCAGCTTGGACTGGTCATAGGCGCGCTGCCCGCTGAAGTGGCGCTCGCCCTGGAGATCGTCGAAGTCGATGCGACCGACGTACTGGCCACCTGACCCGAGGGTCAGGATGCGGGCCGGCGCACTTCGCTGGAGCATCGGGAGCAGGAGGTTCGTGAGCAGGAACGGGGCCAGATAGTTCACTGCAAACGTCCGCTCCAGCCCGTCCTCGGTGATCTCACGCTCGTTGCCGAGGTCAACTCCGGCGTTGTTCACCAGCACATCCAGCCGGCCCCAACCCTGCTCGACCTCCCGTGCCAGCTGACGGACCTGCCGCAGAGATCCAAGATCGCCGAACACGACCTCGGCCGTGCCGCCGCCGGCCAGCACCCGCGAGCGCACCTCTTCCGCACGCTCGGCGTTGCGGCCGTGGATGAGCACGGTCGCCCCCAGGGCGCCCAACGCGAGAGCGGTCGCGCGCCCGATGCCCGAGGTTGCGCCGGTGACCAAGCAGATCCTTCCCTTCATCTCGCCCTCGCCCATCGTGACTCTCCGCTACGTGCTGCTGGGAACGCTGACTGCCTGATCCTTCGCGTGGACCTCGGGAACCTCCCGTAGCCGCTGGTGAACGATCAGGAGCACGATCACGGCCAGCGGGATGAGGATGTCCGCGTAGAGCGTCGGCCCGGAGTTGTCGGGATGGTGATTGCCGTTGACCACGAGCTGGTAGATGTGGCCCCATGCCGCGCCCCACAGGAAGACGGCGTTCGCGATCGCGGTCGGCCACCAGAAGTCTCTGCGGCGGATACAGATCAGGCCCAAAACACCGAGCGCGATGTCAGCCCAGGCGACCTCCCACTGGAAGGGATTGTTCGGTGGGAACCCGATCGACGCTGCAGTCTGCTGGGCGAACACCGTGTGGCCCAGGCCCGCGAAGAGCCCGACTGCGCCCATCGTGATCCCGAAGAGCCAGAGCAGGAGAAGCTCCACGATGCGAGGGCCGGAGCGGTGCTTCGCCAGCGCCACATGGATGCCGAAGCCCACGAGGGCAATCACCACGAATATCACCGCATACATTTCCGCGCCTCCAGATCCACCGCGGGCACCCGCATCGCCACTTAAGACAGCACTCTTCGGGGTCGAGGGGCTAAAACTCGACCCTGACGGGACCATACCTTTGGTGTGACATGATGTCAACCATGATGTCCCAGACGCCCAGGGTGCGAGGTCGACGAGGATGAGCACGACGAACTCCGACCTCCAGGCACGGCGACGCGCGCAGCGGCGAGGGGCCCGTCAGCGGATCCTCGAGGTGACCGTGGAACTGCTCGAGAACCACTCCTGGACCGACATCACGGTCGAGTTGATCGCGGCGCAGTCGATGCTCAGCCGCACCGCCTTCTATCGCCACTTCGGCGACCGGCAGGCCCTCCTGCTGGCCTTGCTGGAGGGGCTGGAAGGCCGGCTCAGCCAGGCTGGCGACCTCTGGTATCGCGATGCTGCGGGGCCTCCTTCACTGGAGCGTGCACTGCAGGAACTCGTCGGGATCTACGTCCGGCAGGGACGCCTTCTCCGCGCCGTCGCCGAGTCTGCCACCTACGATCCTGAGATCAGACGGCGTTATGAGGGTCTGGGGGAGAAGTTCGTGCGCGGCACGCGCGCGAAGATCGAAGCGGAGACCGCAGCGCGTCGGAGCACCGTGGCCGACCCCGACGAATTGGCGAACTGCCTGACCTGGATGGCGGAGCGGTATCTCCTCCGATCCTTTGGACAGCCGCCTCTGGCGGATCCCACGCGGGTGACCGGGACTCTTTATCTCGTCTGGTCGCGGGCCATCTGGGCAACCGACGCCGCGGTGGCTGTTGATGATCGCTCGCCCGACGATGGGCACTCCCCCCGGCGCACCGGCCTTCGGTAGAGCGCTCGTGAGCCTTGTCGGCTGCCCGCCCTGTGTGCCGAGGTGGCTCACCGGCGGCGCATGACGCGGCTGACGGCGACCGACGCAGGAGATGGGCAGGGGTCGCAGGACCGCAGGATGCAAGTGTTCGACTGGCTCGACACAACTTTTGAAAGTCTGATTGGTTAGATTCGCCTCATCGGATCGGACGAGCCAGTCAGGTCAGGTTGTCGCCGGCGAGGCCGACCGCCCAGATCGTCGCTGACCGCCGGCCGCCGTCGTTGACCTGACTCGGCGCCGGGACCTATGGTCACGTGGTGGAACCGGAGTACGCCGCGATCCGACTCGATGCCGCCGCCAACGCGTCCCTGGCCCTGTTGCCCGAGTCCAGCCGGCCGTCCGTGGGCGCCCTGACCCTTCGCGGCCTGCCCTTCCTCGTCGGCCCGGAGCCGGACCGCTGCCTGGTCCACCTCGGCGACGGCGGCGCGGCGGGGGTCGAGGTCGGCCTGGGCCGGCACGCGAGGCACCTCATCTTCGCCCACCGCCTGCTCTCCTCGGGCGTGATGGAAGGGGATCCCCCGGGCCGCCCCGTCGTGGAGCTGCTCTTCTCCCTCGAGGACGGGACGCAGGTCGCACATGTCATACGCGAGCGCTTCGAAGTCGCGTACCTGCCCACCGCGTGGGGTCAGCTCCCCTTCCTGGCCCTCCCCGACCATCCCGACCGGCCACCCGGCGAGCGCTGGCGCGGTCCTTTTGGGGCCATCGGCAACCGCCAGACTGAGGTTTCGCAGGGGGCGGCGAAGTGGTTCTACCTCTGGGCCTGGCAGAATCCCCGTCCCGAGACACGGATCGAGAGCGTGCGCATCCGCGCCCTGGGCCCTGCCTACGCACTGGGCTCGATCGTCGCCGGGACCGCCGACGAGTTCCCCTTCCCCAGGCACGGCGCGCGGCCTGTCCGGGTCACGATCGACGGTGCCCAGACGGACGAGGCGGAGCTCGACTGGCGGCTGGAGGTGGACCGGGGCACCGCCACCCTCCCCTACCGCCTCCCGGATCGACCGGTGGAGGAGTTCCTGGCCGATCCGCTGGCCGGTTTCGGTGAGCAGTTCGGGCCTGGTCAGAGCCCCGCCTATGCCGAGGTCTCGGCCGTGCCGTCGGCCACCCTGCGGGTCCGCCGGCGCGACCAGGAGCTGGGCTCCGCCCGCTGGGGCGAGGTCGAGGCACAGGGTGAGGCCGTCTCGGGCCCGATCCGGATCGAGGCCCTGGACCCGGGACGGAACTGGGTGCGGGTCACCGTCGTCGACGAAGAGAGCGGCCGGCCGGTGCCCTCCCGTGTGCACTTCCGCTCGCCGGAAGGGATTCCCTTCCCGCCTCACGGTCACCACCCCCAGGTCAACCGCGATCTCGACAGCTGGCACTCGGACATCGGTGGCGATCTCAAGCTGGGATCGATCACCTACGCCTATGTCGACGGCAGGTGCGAGGGCTGGCTGCCCCGAGGCGAGGTCCTGGTCGACGTCGCTCAGGGATTCGAGTATCAGCCGCTCCGCTCACGGCTGCGCATCGAGCCCGGCCAGCAGGAGCTGGTGCTCCCCCTGCGACGCGTCAGGGACCTCAACGCCGAGCGCTGGTTCGCCGGCGACACCCACGTCCACTTCCTCTCCACCCAGGGAGCGCAACTCGAGGCCAGGGGCGAGGGCGTCAACGTCATCAACCTGCTCCTCTCACAGTGGGGGCACCTGTTCACGAACACCGAGGAGTTCACCGGCGAGCCCCTCGTCTCCCGCGACGGGCGCACGATTGTCCACGCGTCCCAGGAGAACCGCCAGCACCTGCTCGGTCACCTGACCCTGCTCGGACTCAAGCGCCAGGTCGCGCCCTGGTGCTCCGACGGTCCGTCGGAGGCGGAACTGGGCGGGACGCTGGAGGTCACGATGGCCGACTGGGCCGATCGCTGCCACGCCCAGGGCGGCACGGTGATCCTGCCCCACCTGCCGGCTCCGAACGGGGAGCCGGCGGCGCTGATCGCGACCGGGAGAGCGGACGCGGTCGAGATGCTCAGCCACAACCCCTACTCCCACCTCGAGTACTACCGCTACCTCAACGGCGGCTACCGGCTGCCCCTGGTCGGCGGCACCGACAAGATGAGCAGCGATGTCCCGGTCGGCCTCTACCGGACGTACGTCCACATCCCCGAAGAGGAGGAGTTCACCTACGAGAGCTGGTGCCGCAACCTGGCCGCCGGCCGCACCTTTCTCTCCGGCGGACCGCTGCTCTCCTTCCACGCCGAGGGCGCCGGCATCGGCGATACGATCCGCCTCCCCCAAGGAGGGGGCACGGTCGAGGTCCACGCCGAGGTGCAGTCGATCTTTCCCGTGCACTGTCTCCAGGTCGTGGAGCGAGGCAGGGTGGTGGCCGAGGCGAACTCCGCGTCAGGCAGCCGCCACCTGGCCCTGCACGACCGAATCCATGTCGACGGAGACACCTGGCTCGCCGCCCGTGTGGCCGGCCCCGACTACACCGCGACCGCCCATCGCGACGGCTGGGGACGGGGCATCATGGCGCACACCTCGCCGGTCTATGTCGCCACCTCCGAGGACTGGGCTCTGGCCGATCCGGCGACCGCCCAGTACATGCTGACGCTCGTCGAGGGCAGTCTGTCCTACATCCGCGAGCTCAGCCACCAGCACCGGCCGGGCACGGTTACCCACCACCATGGCGAAGCCGACCATCTCGGCTATCTGGAGCGGCCCTTCCTCGAGGCGCAAGAGATCCTGCATCGGCGCCTCCCCCGCTGACGTGCCCTCTCGTGGTCGGTCGTTCAAATGGCTTGGGTGGTAGGCACGCCGCCCAGAGGTGCCGATTCGGGCTCGTGCCGTTCTCTTGGCTGCGCTACCGCTCGAGCGATGCCCGCGGGTCGCGTCCCATGAAGGCGGCCAGGCGTTCCCAGTCGTCGGCCTCAGGAGGTGGCGGAACCTCCGCCCCGAAGGGCGATCCCGTCGCCACCATGTCGCGGTACTCCGGTTTGATCGTGGCTCGCGCCCCGTCGAGCGCCGACCCAGCCAGGGAAGGGTCGAGCCTGTCGAGCTGCCCGGTGGCCAACGCCAGGTCCCAGGCATGGGCAGCCAACTCGGCGAGATACATGTTCACCAACGTCGCACCCGAGTACTCCTCACCCCAGGGCATGGTGAACGACGACGACAACCGGGAAGCGTCCCCCCATGCCTGCGCCGCCTCCTCAGCGGCCCGGCGTAGCTGGGCGGGCGCGTCATCCAGTTCGACGTGGGGCGAGTCGTCTCCGGCCGGAGGGGTCCGGCCCCGACCGAGCGCAGCTGCCCGGTAGGCGGCCTCGACCATGTGGTCGATCAGACCCGCCACGTCATAACCGGGGCACGGCGTCCGGAGGGTGACCTGCTCCGCTGTTATCCCCGACACGATCACGGCAGCGTTCTC
>JBAPVZ010000164.1:0-1719 GCA_049283435.1 Candidatus Dormiibacterota bacterium | reverse complement strand
GTCCGGGGGACATCCCGTCCGGCCGGGACTGCGGCAGGTAGGCCCTTGCGGCACGGGCGACCGCCTCGACGATCTCGGCGCTGGCGACGATGCCGAGTTCCTCCGCGAGGACGATCGTCGGCACCGCACGGGCAATTTCTGCGATCGGCCGGGGACGAGCGTCGAGCATCGCCCGCGTGCACGCCTCCGAGCGAGCGCGCAGGCGGGCGGGGTCGATGGCGGCCAGCCGCTCGACGACGAGCGACCGCCGGTGCGCATGGAGCTCCCCGCTGCTGAAGCGCGCGACGTTCGCACGCAGCCAGGCCATCGTCGCCGGCGGCACCTCCAGCGGGACCGGCGCCACGATGTATCGCTCGTCGGTCAGGATCTTGACGATCTCCGCATGCGCCCCGGTTCTCGTCGTCATGAACGCAACGTACCCGGCGGACGTTTCGATGCCGATCGAAACGACGGGCATCGTGCATGCTGCGCACGTGGCGACCGCCCCACTCGGGTCCGAGCCAGATGCGTCCGCTCGCGAGCGGCTGCTGCTCGCGATCGAGGCATCGACGGCACGACTGACCGCCACGATCGCGACGCTGAACGCCGGCGCGCTCGCCGGGCCGAGCCGGCTCGGCGGGTGGGACCGCCGCACGATCGTCGCCCACCTCGCCTACGTGGCGACCGCCTACGTCCGGGTCACGGCAGACGTGCTCGCCGGACGCCCGGCCTCCAGCTATCCCGGCGGCTCGGCGGAGCGGGCACGCTCGCTGCACTCGCTCGACGGATGCTCCCCGGCAGACTCCGCAGAGCGGTTCCGTACGGCCGCGGACGAGCTGCGCGATCGGTGGGCGCGGCTCGAGCCGCCGCAGTGGGAGCGGCGGTTCGTCGAGGGCCGCATCGGCGCTATGGCTCTGGCTCGGCTCATCCCGCTGCGGCTGACCGAGCTCGAGGTCCACGGCAGTGACCTCGATGCGGGCCTCGAGATCGCCGGCTGGTCAGACGCGCTCGTTTCGATCTGCCTCCCGCTGCGTGTGGCCTGGCTGCCCGTCCACCATCGGGACCGGCCGGACGCCGCCCTCACCTGCGATGGCAGCTGGCTGCTGCGGGCGACCGACACCGGTGCACGCTGGCTCGTGCAGGCGCGGGGGCCCGATGCTTGGTGCCGGGTCGCCGGCGCTCGCGATGACGCCGAGGGAGAGATCGCGGGTCCCGCACGCTCGCTGCTCGCCTACCTGCTCGGACGCATGCCGCCCGACCCACCGGCCGCGGTCGGCGGCGAGGTGGCGCTGGTGCGGTTCAAGCGCGCGTTTCCTGGGCCCTGATCCACGCCCGACGCGCTGCGCACCGAGCGTCGACAGAGCGGACAGGAGGCTGCCCTCGTAGCCGGGCCGGTCCGCCGCCAAAGTGCTCGCCCGTTTTGGGGCGCGTGGACGCTCAAGGGTGGGCGGCGCGCGTCGTCGTGGCCGGCGCGCCGCCCAAGGGTCCGCCTTGCTGCATTCAGTGCGTCGCGGTGCCGGCAACCTGCCGCGTCGTGACGTTGATCCGGTTCCAGGCGTTGATCGACGCGATCGCGAGCACGAGCGCGGCCAGCGCCTTCTCGTCGTAGAGATGGGTCGCCTCGTCCCAGACCTCGTCGGACACCGGGTCCGGCCGATCGCTGAGGCGCGTCGCGGCCTCCGCCAGGGCCAGTGCGGCGCGCTCGGCGTCGGTGAAGAACGCCGACTCGCGCCAGGCGCC
>JBAPVZ010000163.1:0-2249 GCA_049283435.1 Candidatus Dormiibacterota bacterium | reverse complement strand
GTGCGGGGCGCCGGCCCAGCCGGTCGCTGATCTGGTTCGCGGCGCTGCTCGGACTCGCGATCGTCGTCATCGGCGCGTTCGCGATCGGGCTCGTGATCCAGCAGCAGACGGCGCCGACCGGCACGCTGGTCGTCGTCGCGAGCGCAAGGCAGGCGAGCGAGATCGCGACGACCGGCCTGCAGGTCGAGGACGCGAGCGGCTGGCAGAGTCTGGGGGCGTCGGCGAAGCGCTCGATCCCCGCCGCACCGAGCAACGTCGTGCTCGTGCAGCAGGACCTGCCGACCGGGTCGTATACCGGGCTGCGAGTCGGCTCCCATGCGTTCGTCGCCCACTTCTCGGTGACGGCGAACCAGGTCAGCTCGATCCTGGTCCAGATCCTCGGGGGCCAGCCGCTCAGCGTGTACGTCGGGCAGGACCAGATCAACCTCGGGCTGCAGGAGCTCGCCGGCAAGCTGCAGGCGATGCCGGCGTTCGGTCTCGTCGACGAGCAGGGGAGGCCGTTCGCGAACGCGTCGATCGCCGGCAAGACCGTGATCCTGGCCGCGTTCCACACGACGTGCCACGAGACCTGCCCGATCTACACCGGGCTGTTCCTCCAGCTCGCGAAGCAGTTGCCGGCGAACACGGTCCTGGTCGAGGCGACGACCGATCCCTGGGACGACACGCCGGCCCAGCTGCAGGCGTATGCGAACGCGGTCGGGGCGCACTGGACGTTCGTGACCGGGTCGCTGGCGGCGATGGGCGCGTTCTGGAGCTCGTTCGGGGTCCAGCTGTCCGCCGGCGACGTTCATTCCTCGATCCTTGCCGTCGTCGATCAGCATGGCTTCGTGCGCGCGACCTATCAGGGCGTGCCTGACGTGACGACGCTGCCGACCGACCTGCAGGCGCGGCTCGACGGCGCCGGCATGCAGGAGTGGCACCACGGCAACGGCTGGGGTAGCGCCCAGGTGCTGGACACGCTCGGCAACGTGCGCTCGTTCGCGCAGCAGTCGCCGGGCGGTGGGCAGGTCGCGCCGAGCTTTGGGGCTCCCAGCCTGCGCGGCGGCGGGCGGTACTCGCTGGCGCAGTACCGTGGCGAACCGGTCGTCGTCAACTTCTTCGCCTCCTACTGCGTGCCCTGCCGCACCGAGCTCCCCATGCTGGAACAGCAGACGGCGCAGGCGCATGTCCGGCTGCTGCTCGTCGACGAGCGGGACGACGGCGGGGCCGCCCGGAGCCTGCTGTCCGGCCTCGGGGTGAACGCGCCCGCCGTCGCCGACCCCAACGGCACGGTGGGAGCGCAGTACGGCGTCGCGAATCTGCCGGAGACGTTCTTCGTCCAGCCGAACGGCAGGCTGGAGGGAAGCACGCTCGGCCAGCTCACGGCATCCGGGCTGCATAATCACCTCATGGCCCTCGGAGGCACCTGATGGCCCTCGGAGGAAGCACCTGATGGCCTACGCGTACGCGTGGCCGTTCGATCCGGCCGTCTACCTGCTCCTCGCGGCACTGCTCGCCGGCCACTCGCTACTCGCGCGGGGGACCGCTCTCCGGCTGCGGCAGCGCCTCTACTTCCTGATCGGGCTGTTCCTCGTCTGGCTCGCGCTGGAGACGCCGCTGGCGACGCTCGGGAACTCCTACCTGGTGACCGCGAACATGGCCCAGCACATGCTGCTCGTCGCGTTCGCCTCGCCGTTCCTGCTGCTCGGGCTCAACGACGCGATGGCCGCGCGGGTCTTCCGCGTTCGGTTGCTGCGCTGGCTCACGGAGCCGATCGTCGCGCTCGTGCTCTACGCGGCGGGGATGATCCTCTGGCATCTGTCGGGGCCGTTCGACTTCGCGCTCGAGCACGGCGGCGTCATCCTTGTCGAGCACCTGACGTTCCTGGTCCTCGGCCTCCTCTACTGGTCGTGCCTGATCCGGGCGACCTCGCGACAGGCGCGCTGGTCGCTCACCGACCCGCAGAAGCTCGTCCTGCTGTTCTTCGGCTCGCTGCCGATGATGGCCGTCGCCCTGCCGTTCCAGTTCGCCGGCTGGGCGTTCTACGCGCCCTACGTCGCGGCTCCCCGCCTGAACGGCTTCTTCAGCCCGGTCGTCGACCAGACGGTCGCGGGCGCGCTCATGATGACGCTGGACATGACGGCGATGGCGGTCGACGGGCTGGTCGTCTTCTTCCGCTGGTTCAACGGCGAGGTGAACCGCGACTTCAGGCGGGCCGCGAACCCCTCGCAGTTCACCGAGGATCCCGAGGACCAGGAGGCGCTGGAGGC
>JBAPVZ010000162.1:0-3578 GCA_049283435.1 Candidatus Dormiibacterota bacterium | reverse complement strand
CTCGTAGGGTCGGCGTCGGTGCTGATCCATCGCCGCCGGCGCCAGCCCGGCGCTCGCTGACCGGCTCAGCGGGCCGGCGAGCCGCCGGCACCCGTCAGTGCGGGCGCGAGGAAGCGCAGGAGCCGCTCCGTGCGGCACCCGGCGGAGTGTCGCCGGACGCCGGTTCGGGCTCGGGCGTGAGCAGGTCGGCGAGGCACAGCAGACGGCCGCGATCGCCAACCTGTTCGGTCCCCCGCCCGCCGACGGTTACGACCTGACGCTCGACCCGACAACGATGGATCCCGACCGCTGCGCCGACCTCGTCGTCGCGGCGGTGTCGCGGGCCGCTCCGGCGCGGCCGGCCACGCTCGCGCCGGGCGTCGCCTGACCGCTCAGACCGAGGCTCGCTCTCCCTGTCCCCGGCCGACGTACTCGGGGAGCGTCACCAGGGGAGGTCGCTCCCAGTCCTCGATGTCTTTGACCTCCAGGAAGAAGCGATCGCTCGAATAGTGGATCAATTTCATCGAGCGGTTGATCTCGTCGACGAGGTGGATGCGGTGGCGGTCGCCGAGGCGTTTCAGCGCGACCTGCATGATCGCGAACGACATCTTCGAGAGGTCGAACAGGTCCTGGTTGCGGTGGATGCGCACGCCGAGGTCGCACTGCGCGATCCGGTTGAGGCCGAAGTTGTCGAGGATGTCGATCAGATGACCGATCTCGACGCCGTAGCCGGTGAAGAAGGGGAGCCGCTCCAGCAGCTCTCGCCTCCCTGCGTACTCGCCGGAGAGGGGCTGCAGTAGGCCCGACAGCTCGGGATAGAACAGGTTCAGGATCGGCCGGGCGGTGAGCTCGGTGACCCGCCCGCCGCCCGCCGTCTGCAGCTCGCCGCCGAAGTTCAGCGGCCGGCGGTAGAAGCCCTTCACGTAGGCGAGCCGGGGATCGGTGAGCAGCGGCCCGAGGATTCCGTAGATGAACTGAGGGTGGATGTTCGAGATGTCGGTGTCGCACCAGGCGACGAGGTCGCCGCGCAGCCGGTGCAGGCTCTTCCAGAGCGCCTCCCCCTTGCCGCGGAAGGTCCCCAGCTCGGGCAGGATCGCCTGGTGCTCGACGACCGGGACGCCGAGCGAGCGCACGATCTCGACCGTCCGGTCCTCCGAGCCGCTGTCGACGACGACGATCTCGTCGAGCAGCGGCATCTCGTCCATCAGCGCGCCCTTCAACGTCGACACGACGTCGCCGATCGTCGCCTCCTCGTTCAGCGTCGGCAGACCGAGGCTGATCGTCTGCCGCTGCTGCCGCTTCAGTCGCAGCAGGCGCTCGACGTCGCGGAACTCCTTCGAGTGGTACGTGTTCTCCGCGAACCAGCGATCGACGACCGCCTGCACGTCGGCCCGGGCGCGCACCGGCGGGTCGGGTCGCGCATCCAGCTCGGGCGGCAGCTGGGGGAACACCTGCGAGCGGCGGCTCTTCGCGAGGATCACGGTGCAGGGGAGGCGGCGGAACGCCTTCGCGAGGCGGGTGCCGACCAGCGTCGTCGATCGCGCGTCCCCGTAGGCGCCGAGCACGACCGTGCCGTGCTCCTGCGCCGCCTCGCGGATCGCCTCGCTCGGGTTCGCGGACTCGACCTCGAGCACGCGCAGCCTCGTCTTCGGCAGCCCGGACAGCAATCGCTTGAACCGGCGCTCCTCACGCCGGCGGCGCTCACCCTGGTCGGCCGGCCCGTACACGTGCATCGCCGTGACGTGGGTGCGGCTCGCGGCGGCGAGCGCGGTCGCGACGCGCAGCGCCAGGGCCGCGCTGGGGCCGCCGCGGACCGGTACCAGGATGCCCGGCGTCGACGCGTCGTCGGCATGCGGCTTGACGAGGAGCAGGTCGGCCGGCGGGTCGGCGACCAGGTCGAGCAGGTCCGGATCCTGCGCGCGGGGCCCCTCCAGACCCGGCCACTCGAGGACGACGAGGTCGGCCTCGTTCTCGATCGTCGCCTCCCGAATGCCCTGCGCGATCGTGTAGGCGACGCGCACCTGCACGGTGAGGTCGGAGCGCACGCGCTGGCGCATCTCGGTCGTCCGCCGGATCAGCTCTCGGTAGCGGCGCGCCACCGTCACGTTCTGCGCGATCGGGCGGGTCCGGCTCATCTCGACGACGCCGAGGACGTGACCGCGGCCATGCTCGCGGCGCGTGATCGCCGAGGCGACCTCCAGGAGCTGCTCGATCCGGCGCGCGCGGCTCACCGGGACGAGCAGGCGCGGCCGGCGAGGCGTGCTCTGCGTCATCCAGGCAAACCCTGGCCCGAGGGCGGCAGGATGCGCTCGGTCTGCTCGATCACCGCCGGCCAATCATGCCTCGCGAGGGTCCGCTGGCGCAGGCGGGACATGGGCGACGCGAGGGCCCGGCGGATGACTGCCGCGATCGCCGGCCCGTCGGCGTCGGCGGGGAACGTGAGCAACCCGCCGGCGGCGACCTCGCGCAGGACGGGCAGGTCGGCGGTGACGATCGGCGCTCGGCTCAGCGCCGCTTCCAGCACCGGCAGCCCGAAGCCCTCCGACTCGCTCGGCAGCAAGACGGCATCGGCGAGGCGGTACAGCTCGGCGACCATCGCCGCCGTCACCGGATGCTGGCCGCCGATCGCCGCCTCGAAGAGGAAGTGCACCGCGCCGACCAGGCCGAGCGACTGGCGCAGCTCGAGCAGCCGTTTCGCGTAGGCCCGGTTGGCCGGGTCGTGCGGCCCGAGTGGCCCGGTGACGATCGTCTGCAGCCCGGGGTGGGTCGTGCGCAGGGCCGCCGTCGCGCGCACCGCCAGTTCGAGGCGCTTGCGCTGGGTGACGCGAACCGGGACCAGGACGAGTGGCCGGCTCTCGGTCACGCCGGCCCGGCGGAGCAGGCGCCGTGTGCTCGCGCGGATGCCCCAGAACTCGTTCGCGTCGATGCCGTTCGCGACGACCGGCACCTCGTCCAGGCGCAGGCCGAGCGTCGCCGCGATCTCCTCCTGGCGGACCTTCGAGATCGCGACGTAGCTCGTGCGCGGCTGCGCGGCGCGCAGCGCCTGGAGGAGGGGGGAGGGGTGGCGATAGGCCTCGTAGCGGGGATTCGTCCAGGCGAGATCGTGCGTCCAGGCGACGAGGGGTGGACCGGCCTCGACGAGCGCCGCGGCCAGGGGCAGGTTGAAGGGCATCGTCAGCACGTTGTGGGCGATGACCGCGTCCCGGTCGGCGAGGCGCGGGGCGAGCTGGTGCGCGAGTGCCTCCTGGATCGCCAGGAACTCCGCCGCCGGCTCCTCGCCTGCCGCGAGCGCGCGGGCCAGCGCCTCGACCCGGGGATGGCGCGAATCGGCCATGCGCACGAGATCGGCGTCGCCGCGGCCGGCGATGATGCGCACATCGTGACCCCGCGCCCGGAGCCGGCGAGCCTGCTCGCCGAGGATCGCCTCGACGCCGCCCAGCACGGGGGGCGCCGTGTAGTGCACGAGCGCCAGCCGGCGAGCGATCACCGCCGGCGCCCCCGCGGAACGGAGCCGGCACCGTTTCGTGGGGTGGTCATCGCGCGAGCTCGAGGACGCGGATGGCCGCCGGCTTGCGGTCGACGACGACGCGAGGCGAGCC
>JBAPVZ010000161.1:0-5713 GCA_049283435.1 Candidatus Dormiibacterota bacterium | reverse complement strand
ACAGGGTCGATGCAGATGGACGCGGAGTTGGAGGGGGTCGCGAATCTCGATCTCGGTGGTCGTGGCGTGCCGCCGCTCGCGGAAGCGGCCCGCGCGCGACTCGGCCGCTCGCCGGTCGGGGCCGCCGCCGACCTGCTCGCGAGCCTGCCCCGGAGCTCCGTCGTCGTGCTCACGACGGGGATCGCGCCACGGCCGTGGATCAGCACCTCGCGCATCGAGAGCGACGGGCCGCCGGGCACCGCGGTCCTCGCAAGCGTGCTGCTTCGCGGGTTCGACCTGCGGCCCGTGCTCGTCGCCGAGGAGGAGATCCTGCCGCGCCTCGGGGGGGTGTTCCAGGCGGCCGGTGTCACCGGCCGCGACCTGCTCCGTCCCTTCCCGATCGAAACGTCGCGGGCGCGGACAGCGGCGATCGCGCTGCTCGACGAGCTCCAGCCGGCCGCGCTCGTCAGCATCGAGCGCCTCGGTCGGAACGAGCGCGGCGTCTTCCACAGCGCCTTCGGTCTCGACGTGAGCGCCGGCAAGGCTCCGATCGACGATCTGTTCGCGGTGGCGACCCAGCGTCGCATCCCGACGATCGGCGTTGGCGACGGAGGGAACGAGATCGGCATGGGGGCGATTCGCGATGCGGTGCGGGCCCACGTCGCCTTCGGCGCGGAGTGCCAGTGCGGATGCGGCGGTGGGGCGGCCGCGATACAGGCGACCGACGTGCTCGTCACCGGGGGCACGTCGAACTGGGCGGCCTACGCGATCGTCGCCGCGCTGGCGGCGCGCCTCGCTCGGGCCGACCTGCTGCACCGCCCCGACGAGGAGGAGCGCCTCCTCCGCACCGGCGTCGAGCTGGGGCTCATCAACGGCCTGAGCGGCGCCCCCGATCCGGACGTCGATCTGATCCCGCTCGCCGCCCATCGGGCGATCGTCGAGCTGCTCGCTGTGATCGCACGGCGCTCGATCGCGGGCTAGCGAACCACACGGGGGCGAGCGCCACACGGGCCGAGCCACATGGCCGATCCACATGGGCCGATCGCCGGCGAACGGACGTCATTCCTGGCCGTCAGGGGTCACCTTGCCGGCAACCGGCCCGTAATCGCGGGGGGTGGGGGCGCTGGACCCTCCGCCAGGCGTGAACAAAAGGAAGAATGGGCGCGTTGACAACGCCGGCATACCAGGAGGAGGAGAAGATGGACGGGAAGAACGGCACCGAGCGGGTCGACACCCGGCGCATCGTCGACATCGCCCGGGCGGCCGGGTATCGGGGCTATCTGCCGATCGAGACGCTCGCTCCCGATGGCGAGACGTACGATCCGCGCGCTGGGGCTGCCGAGTTGCTACAGGAGCTTCGCGATGCGATTCGCTAGCCGGCGATCGGTGGCGAGCATCGGCGGAACACAGAGGAGGCGATCGTGACCGAGCAGGCATCGTCGATCCGGCAGGGAGGCATCCGACTCGCGTTCAGCACACTCGGCTGCCCAGATTGGCCCCTCGAGCGCGTGGCCGAGGCGGCCCGCGAGTACGGATACCAGGGCGTCGAGCTGCGGCTCGTCGACGGCGAGCTCCTCACCGCCCGTCCCTCCGCGGCGGAGCGGCACAGGCTGCGCACGGTTCTCGGGGAGGTCGCGGTGGCCGCGATCGACACCTCACTGCGGATGGCCCAGGCGGCGGAGGGCTGGGAGGACGACCTCCTCGGCTATTGCGAGCTGGCCCGCGAGCTGGGGTCGGATGTCGTCCGCGTCTTCGGCGGTGCGGCCGAACCGGGTGCCGCAAATCCGGCGGCGGCGTTCGTCGACCGGCTGCGCAGGGCCGGCGAGATCGCGGCTCCGCTCGGCGTGCGCGTCGCGCTCGAGACCCACGACGACCTCTCCTCGGCGAAGACGGTGGCGGCGGTGCTGGCCGGCGTGCCCGCGCCGTCGGTCGCCGTGCTCTGGGACACCCACCACCCCTACCGGATGGGGGAGTCGCCGGAAGAGGTCTGGCAGCTGGTCGGCGAACGCGTCGTCTACGTGCACGTCAAGGACGCGGTGCCGGATCCCGCCGAGCGCACCGGCTGGAAGCTGGTCCTGCTCGGCGAGGGCGAGGTACCGGTTCGCGCCTCCCTCGACGTGCTGCGCCGGCATGGCTATCAGGGCTGGGTGTCGGTGGAGTGGGAGAAGAAGTGGCACCCGGAGATTCCCGAGCCGGAGATCGCCCTGCCCCAGCACGCGGACCTGCTGCACCAGTGGCTGTCGCCGGGGGATGATCGAGGCTAGCGCGGGGGAGCACCGTCCGCCTGCGGGAGGGCCGCTCGGCTGGCGCCGGGCGGTCCCGCCGTGCCGGTGAGAGCTTGCATTCGGCCCCTCGCGGCTGGTAGGGTGGCCCCTTTCCTAGCTCACCGGGTCCGATTCCCGTGGGTGAGCCCCACCCTGGGGCCGCCTGGATCACGACAGGAGGAGCCAGATGCTTGGCGTCACACCCTCGGCGAAAGAACTACTGCAGGCGATCGAGCTGCGCGAGGACGGCGTGCTGCGACTCGACGCACTCGACGGCGGCGAACTGGGCTTCGTGGCCGGCTCGCCGAAGCCGGACGATCAGGTCGTCGAAGAGCAGGGGCAGGGCCTGCTGCACATCGCGGCGCCCGTCAGTCAGCGCTACGACGGGCACGAGCTCGACCGCGTTGACACCCCGCAGGGTCCCGAGCTGACGATCGGGCGACCGAACGAGGGCGTCCCCGCCGGGGAGGCCTGACCCGGACGCGCGTCCGGAAGGGCCGGCGCTGTGCCGGGCCCTTTTCGTCCGCGCTTCTACTTACCGGTGCGCGAGCAGCGCGAGGCTCGGGGCCGCGCGTTGACGGAGCGTGAGCACACGGCGCCGCAACAGGTCCTCGGCCTGCTGCGGTGCATCGAGCACCTTTCGCTCGCGGTGCCAGCGTTCCATCGCCAGATCCAGTTGCGCGGTGCGAAGGCGGCTGATCGCCAGCCAGGCCTTCGGCCCGCCGCGCACGGCGGCGTCGCTGCGCTCGACGAGGCGCCGCCACGGGCTCCGGAGCAGGCGCACCTCCTGCGGGAGGACTGCGCCCGCCCCGAGCTCCGCCTCCTCCTCCAGGTGGCCGGCGAGCGCGTCGCCCTCGGCGCGGAGGCCCATTCCAAGCAGGAGGATGACGACGGCGGTGAATCCGGCGTTGCCCGCCAGTTCGCGCACGATGAGCTCGAGTACCAGCACGCCGGTGTTCGCCGTCTGGATCGTCGCCTGTGCGACCCACGCGTCCCAGATGAGGTGGGCCGCGATCGCCGACACGAAGCCGCAGACGATCATCAGGACCTTCGGCCAGCGACGCGCCATCTGTCGCGCCAGACCGATCCCGGCGCCCGTCAGCGCGGTATAGGTCGCGTGACCGAAGAAGAGGTCGAGCACCTGGCGAATGAACCATTGGAAGCCGGCCCCCAGGGTGCCGCCACCACCCTCCTGCTGCGCGGTGACGTAGGCCCGTGACATGTACAGGATCGACTCCATGTAGTTGAAGCCGAGGCCGACGATCGCGCCGTAGATGATGCCGTCGACGACGCCGTCGAACTCGTCACGGACGACGAGGTAGAGGAGCAGCACGGCGAGCCCCTTGGAGATCTCCTCGATGTCGCCGGCCGACAGACCGACCGACACGTTGGCGGCCGAGCCGGGCGGAATGCGGCTCGTGAAGAGGACGTCCCAGAGCGTGTTGCCCCAGAGCGCCATCGTCGTCGCGACGATCGCTCCCCAGACCGCGGCGACGAGAACCAGGCGCCAGGGCTCCTTCTCGTTGCGGTCCAGGCGGCGGACGAACCAGAGTCCGAACCCCGTTGTCGGCAGGCAGGCGATCGCGCAACCGACGACGACCGCGGGCGAGCTGCCGCTGAACATGAACGACGCCTCGGCGACGAGCAGCCAGAACACCAGACCGAGCCCGAGCAGGACCCCGGCACGGACCTCGTCCGCGCGCTTGGTGCCGGGCGGATCGACGAAGGCGCGGATCGCGAAGACGGTCCCCGCGAGCAGCAGCGCGACCGCGGGCAGCCCGTAGAGGAAGACTTCGAGGAGGGCGCCGCTGAACACGGCGGACGCGAGCGAGGCGATCACGACGAGCAGCACGACGAAGCCCGCGATGCCGGCGCCGACGAGGTAGCGAGGGGGCCGGAACCGTTGGTGGTAGGCGGCGCTGACGGCCGGCATCAGCCGCCGCGAACCTGCACGATGGCGTGACCGAGGATCTGGATCGCATGCCCGCCGAAATATCGCATGACGAGGAGCTCGTACCGGCCCGCCGGAGCGTTCGTCCTCGCCATCGGCGCCAGTGCGCGCTGGGCGGCGAGCGCCCGCGCGGGGGCCGGGCTCGTGCCGCCCCAATCCTGGTCGTTGCCGTCGTACCAGCGAGCGCCCACCTGGAGCGACCCCGGCAGCCGGGACCAGTCGACGCTCGCCGCGAACGCGTGACCGGTTCGGAACTGCGTCGAAGGGGCGCCCGTCTCCCCGGTGCCGGGGTCGTACCCGAAGACGCCCGAGACCGTCGCCGTGACGTTCACGTGAGCCCAGGGCGCGGTGCCGATGAGGAGGTTCCCCCAGCCGAGCGAGATGAACAGCGCACAGATCGAGCCGACCGCGAGCATCGTCACGAACGCCGGCTGCAGCTCGTCCCGCCGCCGCGTCGCCGCCCGCCGGCCGTGAGCCATCGGGGGGCTCGGGGAGCGCGGTCCGTACGCCATGCGCACGTAGGGTACCGATTGCCACCCTCGCGCCATCCGATCCGGAGGCCTGGCGGCGCCGACCTGCGACGATGGAGTGGATGGGCGACGGCTTGCGGGACGACATCGGGCTCGCGCACCGGCTGAGCAAAGGCCTGGGTGGGCCGGCGGAGCCGAGTCGGGACGCGAGGCGGTCGCCGCGACCTACCGGCCGGCTCGACTGCGCGGCCCGGGACGGCGTGATCGAGGCCGGCGAGGTGACGCTCTGGGTGGAGGGAGAGCCGTACCACGCGCGTTGCGGCCAGGAGCGAGACGCGGAGCTGCGCCGGCTGGAGCGCGAGCGCCTGCGTGAGCGATTGAGCCCGCGTTCGACCGAGCCAAGCTGAGCCGTCGAGCGTTCAGTCGAGCGGCGTCGAGGCTGGTGGGGAGATCAGCGCAAGGTCCACTGGATCGAGCTGCGTACGCTCGTCGCGAGCGGGTCGAGCTGGCTGTAGGTCGCCTGCCGGGCGAACTCCTGGAACGTGTACTGGATCGTCCCCCCGGCGTTGGTGCCGAACCAGAACGTGTTGCACACGGGGTAGGGCGCCGCGCCGCCCGCCGGTGGATAGATGTAGAGGTAGCCGTTGATCGTGCCGCTGATGCCGCTGATGACGAGCGGCGCCTGGGGCACGCAGTTGCTCACGGTCCCGTAGTTCGCCCGCATGCTCGCGAGTTGCTGCTGCTGGAGGGCCGGCACCGTGACCGGCCCGGAGACGTTCTGTGCCTGGACCAGGACTCCGCTGTCGGATCCGTTCGGTAGGTAGAGCGTCGCCTTATTCACGGTCTGGTCCCGCGCCTCAGGCCGGGGGGAACCTGCAGGCTGAACGTCGAGGTCGCGAGCGGTTGACCGGCCGGCGGCGTCGGGGTGGGAACGGGCGTCGGGGACGCGCTCGCGCTCACCGACGGCGCCGGCGAGCTGCTCGCGAGAGGTGCCGGCGGCGTCGAGGACTGCCCGAACGGCAGGTGGCCCGACATCGTGCGCCACGCGG
>JBAPVZ010000160.1:0-2777 GCA_049283435.1 Candidatus Dormiibacterota bacterium | reverse complement strand
GGCATGCGTCACGCAGCAGCCGGCCGTGATCTCGTCCTCCAGGTCGACGTGCAGCTCGCCGTTCGAGACGAGGTGCTGCACCAGGTTGGCGACGTTGCGCGCATAGAGCTGGCTCGCGTGCACGGCGACGAGCGAGGGGAGGTTCGTCGTTCCGTCGATCTGGGCCCCGCGCTCGGTCTCGACGACCTCACCGGCCTTCGTCAGCTCGCAGTTGCCTCCGGACTCCGCCGCCAGATCGACGAGCACGGAGCCGCGGCGCAGTCCCCCGGCCATCCCGGCCGTCACGAGCACCGGCGCCCGCCGCCCCGGCACGGCCGCGGTCGTGATCACCACGTCGGCGGCGGCGACGCGTTCCGACAGCAGCTCGCGCTGGCGAGTCAGGAACTCCTCCGACTGCTCGCGCGCATAGCCGCCGGCGCCCTCCTGCGATTCCAGCTCCAGCTCGAGAAACGTGGCGCCGAGGCTCCTCACCTCTTCCTTCGCCGCCGGACGAACGTCGTACGCCTCGACGACCGCGCCGAGGCGCCGCGCGGTCGCGATCGCCTGCAGCCCGGCGACCCCCGCGCCGAGCACGAGGACCCGGGCCGGCGCGATCGTGCCGGCCGCCGACATCAGCATCGGGAAGTACTTGCCGAGGCGGTTCGCCGCGAGCAGGACCGCCTTGTAGCCGCCGATCGACGCCTGCGAGCTGAGCGCGTCCATCGACTGCGCCCGCGAGATACGGGGCACGAGCTCGAGCGAGAACGCGGTCAACCGGCGCTCCCGCAGCGCCTCGACCACGTCCCGCTGCTGTCCGGGCTGGAGAAACGAGACGAGGGCAGCCCCCTCCGGATAGGTCGCGACCTCCCGGGGCGTCGGCGCCTGGACCTTGACGACGAGACCGGCCGCGCCGGCTCCCGCCGCCGGCGTCGCGACGATCTCGGCGCCCGCCTCCTCGTAGGCCGCGTCGTCGTGCGCCGCCGCCTCGCCTGCGCCATGTTCGACGGTGACCTGGAGCCCCGCCGCCTGCAACCGACCGACTGCATCGGGCGTGATGGCGACCCGGCGTTCGCCCTGGGCCACCTCACGCGGCGCGAACACCTTCACGGTCCGCATCGTAGCGGGCTCCACCCGGAGGTGGAGAGGCGTCCCGCATGAAATCCACCGCCGCTCCGATGTGCCGGAGACCCCCCTGCGCTCGACACTCGATGGTGTCAGCAGCGACACCCCACCGAAGCCCAGGAGGTTCATCGAAATGTCTACCGCGGCGCTCACCCAGTACGCGCTCTACGCCCTGATCGCGATCTTCGTCGTCTACCGGCAGTTCGCGCCGCGCCCGATCAGGTCGGCAGGCCAGCTCGTCATCCTGCCGCTCCTCCTCACCGCGTACGGCGCCTACAGCCTGCTGCAGAGCCCGCCGGCGAGCGCCGAGGCCCTGCTCGTACTCGGCGGCGGGGTGCTGGTCGGCGCCGGTGCGGGAGTCCTGCGGGCCCTGACGATGAAGTTCTGGGTCAACGAGAGGGGTGTCGCGATGCAGCGTGGCACGGCGCTCACGTTGGTGGTATGGATTGGTTACATCGCAGCTCGCATCGGCTCCTTCTTCCTGTTCCGTGACGCGAGCGGCACGTCGGACCTGCTGCTCTCGGTCGGCTCGTCGCTCCTCGTGCAGGCGCTCGTCAGCTACCTGCGCGGCCAGGCGCTGACCGGCGCGCGGACGCCGTCGGTCACACCCGGGAGCTACCGTTGATCGGACGTGCCGCGCGGGCGATCGTCGGCCACCCCTGGATCGTGATCGCGGTCTGGGTGGTCGCGATCGCCGCTGCCGCCGTCTTCCTCCTGCCCAGCCTGGGCAAGGTCCCGCAGATCGGTTTCGACCTGCCGAGCGGGACCGACTCGGTCCGCGCGCAGAGCCTGCTCCAGAAGTACTTCCCGGAGCAGTCGCACCCCGACACGGTGGCGGTCGTCGTCGCCGACCCCGGTGGCCTGCAGAGCCGCGATTCGCAGGTCGCGGGCCGGCTCGCCACCTGGTTCCGGCAGCAGTCGTTCGCCGCCTCCGTCGCGCCGGCGGTGCCGAGTCGGGACGGGAAGGCGCTGCTCATCCAGGTCACCCTCGCCAGGGGCGGCGACGCGGCGTCGAACGGGGCGGCGATCGAGCGCCACCTCGCGGGGCTGGACCTGCCCCCCGGCGTGCAGGCAACCGCGATCGGCAACCCGGTCGTCAACGAGGATCTGGCGACGAGCACGGGGGGCTCGATCGGCGACTCCAGCGGGGGAGGCGCCTCCGGGCTCCTCAGCCCGACCCGGCTCGTGTCGCTGCTGCTCGTCCTCCTCGTCCTCGCCGTCGTGTACCGCTCTCCGCTCGCCGTGATCACGCCGCTGCTCACGATCTTCGCTTCCCTCCTGGTCGCGCTCGGCATCACGGGCTGGGCCGGCCTCCACCTCGCCCTACCGTTCAGCTCCTTCAGCGAGACCTTCCTGTTCGCGGCCGTACTCGGCGCGGGCACCAACTACGGTCTGTTCCTGATCTCGCGCTACCGGGAGGAGCTGGGCGCCCATCGGTCGCCTCGGGAGGCGCTCGAGCTGTCGCTAACCCGGGTCGCGGAGGCGATTCTCTGCAGCGGCTTGACGGTCGTCGTCTCGATGGCGCTGATGCTGGCCGCCAGCTTCGGTTTCATCCGGGCGCTGGCTCCGGTCGCGATCGGCGTCGGCGTCATGCTCCTCGCCGGCCTGACGCTGCTGCCGGCCTTGATGCGGGTCTTCGGGCGCGCGCTGCTCTGGCCGACCCGGCCCAAAGCCGG
>JBAPVZ010000159.1:0-7022 GCA_049283435.1 Candidatus Dormiibacterota bacterium | reverse complement strand
CACGCGAGCGGTTCGACGCTGGGTCGCCATCGCCACGTCATGGTATGCGCTCCGCCCCGAGTGTGGCTCGCGATCCGATGCGCAGGACGTAGGGGACTCCTGAGGGATCGGCCACGACTACGGGGCCGAGACCTCGCGGGGCGATCGCAACCGCCACAATCGCTACCGTGCAGCCCGACGCCGGCGCGCCCCACACGCCCCACCGCCCCTGGCGGGTCCCGATGATCGCGCGCGATCCGGCGCAGCGCGGCCGCGCGTCGACACCGTTGGAGGCGTTCTTCGACCTCTGCTTCGTCGTCGCCGTCGCGCAGGCGGCGGCGCAGCTCCACACGCAGCTGGCGGCCGGGGAGATCGCGCACGCCGTCGGCGGCTACCTCCTCGTGTTCTTCGGCATCTGGTGGGCATGGATGAACTTCACCTGGTTCGCGTCGGCCTACGACACCGACGACGTGCCGTACCGCCTGCTGACGCTCGTGCAGATCGCCGGCGCCCTCGTCTTCGCGGCCGGCGTCGCCCCGGCGATGGAGTCCGGGAGCTTCGCGGTCGCGACGGTCGGCTACGTGATCATGCGGGTCGCGATGGTGACTCAATGGCTGCGTGCCGCCGCCGGCCATGTCGAGGGGCGGCCGGCGGCCGCGCGCTACGCGATCGGCGTCGGCGCCGTCCAGGTCGGGTGGCTCCTCCGCCTGCTCGTCCCCGGCATCTCGGGCATCGTCGCCTTCGTGCTGCTCGCGCTGTGCGAGATGGCGGTGCCGGTGTGGGCCGAGTCGCGCGGGCGGGAGACGTCCTGGAACGCAGGCCACGTCAGCGAGCGCTACGGGCTTTTCACGATCATCGTGCTCGGCGAGTCGGTCGCCGGTGCGACCGGCGGTGTGCAGTCGGCCATCTCCGCGCGCGGCGTGTCGGCGAGCGTCATCGTGCTCGCGCTGGCCGGGCTCGTCCTCGTCTTCGGTGTCTGGTGGACCTACTTCAAGCACGATGCGGCGGAAGGTCTGAAGAGCGCGAGCGCCGAGACGCACCTGCGGACGGCGCTGACCTGGGGCTATGGACACTTCGGGATCTTCGCCGCGATCGCCGCACTGGGCGCCGGTCTCGAGCTCGCGTTCGCGACCTCCGGTGAGGGACGCGTGGCCGGGGTGACGGCGGCGCTCGCGATCGCGATCCCGGGCGCCATCTATCTGGTGCTGCTGCCCGTCGTCCATGCGAGGCTCGCGAGGGGTCGCTCGCTGCCGCCTCTCTACAACGTGCTCGCGGCAGTCCTGCTCCTGCTCGTCGCCCTGGCCGCCTCCCTGATCACCCTGCCGTTCTCCGTCGCCGGGATGGCAGTCGTCGTCGCCCTGCTCCTCGCCGGCCACCTCGCCGCCGCGGAGCGCCCTCCGGCGCCGGTCAGCGAGGAAAGGCCAGCTGGACGGCTTTGACGGCGAGCAGGCACACCGAGATCACGAGATAGACGACCATCGAGATCATCGTCAGCCGCCGCGTCACCGACCAGACGGGTCGATCGAGCAGGGCGAGCGACGGCATCCGCCATCGGTTGCGCTCGGCCGGTGACAGCTCGGGCTCGGGCTCCGGCGGATGTCGCCGGCGCCCGATCGCGAAACCGGCGATGCCGGCGCCGAGGCAGACGACGAGGACTCCGGACAGCACGATCAGCAGGGCGGTGACATCGATGTTCGGCAGCACCGTCGTCACCACCAGGACGAGCGAGAGCACGACGAGGATGCCGACGATGACCGCGGCGACGATGTTCAGCCAGATGCGGTTCACCCAGGGGCCGAGCACCGCCCGGTCGTTGCACAGGAGCAGCAGGAAGACGCTCGCACTCGGCAGCAGCACCCCGGCGAGCGCCTGGACCGCGGTCGTGATCAAGCCGAGCGGCGCGTGCGGGATGAGGACGATCGCCGCCGCGATCAGCACGAGCGCGGCGTAGCTCGCGTAGAACAGCTTCGCCTCCCTGAAGCCGCGGTGCAGCGAGTGGCGGAGCCCGAACGCGTCGCCGAACGCGTAGGACGTCGCGAGCGTGACGGCGGAGGCGCCGATGATCGACGCATCCAGCAGGACCAGGGCGAAGATCGCGCCGACCCACCGGCTCAGATACTTCGCCATGCCGAGCGCCGTTCCGAGCGCATCGGTGAACTGCCCGGCCTCCGGCGTTCCGCTGAACGCGGCCGCGCTGGCCATGATGATGCACGTCGCACCGAGGACGACGACGAAGGCGCCGATGATCGTGTCCGCGCGCTCGTAGGGGATCCAGCGTGGCGTGATGCGCTTGTCGATCACGTTCGACTGCTGGAAGAACAGCTGCCAGGGCGCGACCGTCGTGCCGACGATCGCGATGATCAGCAGCACCGCGTTGGAGGAGATGCCGCCCTGGATGCCGGGGACGGCGAGGCCGTGCAGCGTCGCGCCGAGGTCAGGGTGGGCGAGGATCGCGAGCGGCACGAGGCCCAGATTCAGCACCAGCAGCAGGAACATCACGCGTTCCCAGCGCTGGAAGTTGCCGGAGAGGGTGATTCCGATCAGGAACAGCGCCGCGACCGGCACCGCGAGGTAGGGGCTGATGCCGAAGTACTGCGCGCCGAGACCGATGCCGATGAACTCGGTCGCGATCGTGAGGAAGTTGAGGATGAACAGGTCGCCGACCGAAAAGAAACCCCAGAAGCGGCCGAACCGCTCGTTGATCAGCTTCGCGTGGCCGACGCCGGTCACCGCGCCGAGCCTGACGACCATCTCCTGGTTCACGATCAGGACCGGGATCAGCAGCACGAGTGTCCAGAGCAGCGAGTAGCCGTAGGTCTGGCCCGCGTTGGCATAGGTCGACATGCCGCCGGCGTCGTTGTCGCCGACCATGACGATGAGACCGGGGCCCATGATCGCGGCGAGGGCCAGGAGCCGCTGGCGCCACGTCCGCCGCTGGCCCTCCTCGATCGCCGAGACGGTGCCGAGTGCGCCCTGGATGTCCCCGCTCTGGTCGTCGTCGTGTGAGGAGGCCGGCGCCGTCACGCGTCGCCGCGTGTGGCGCGCCTCTGAGGGGTTGGAGCGCGCCATGGTAACGCCCCCGCTCCGCACACGGCGTTCACTCCCGGGTCCCCGCGGAACGGAGCTTGCGGAGTTCCGTGGGGTGGTTCACTCCGGGGCGGCTCACGACTCCGACTCCTGGCGGCGTCGCCAGTCGTCGGGTACCAGGTGCTCGAGCACGTCGTCGACCGAGATCGCGCCGATCAGATGCTCCTGCTCGTCGGCGACGGGCACGGCCGTGAGGTTGTAGTCGGTCATCATCAGCGTGACCTCCTGGAGGTCGGCGTTCGCGCTGATCCGCGCCTTGACGAGGTCCTCCAGGTCGACGACGGCATCGGTCGGCGCCGCCCGCAGCAGATCGCCCGCGACGACCGAGCCGACCAGGGTGCCGTCCTCGGCGGTGACGAAGACGTTGCCGCCCAACGACGGCGGGACGTCCTGCGCGGAGCGGACCGCATCGATCGCGCGGGCGACGGTCGCGTCGGCCGGCACGACGATGACGTCCGGGCTCATCATGCCGCCGGCGGCTTCCGGGTGGTATTGGAGCAGCGTTCGCAGCTTGTCCTGGCGTTCGGCCGGAAGCGCCGCCAGCACGCTCGCCCGCCGATCCGCCGGCAGGTCCGACAGCAGGTCGGCGGCGTCGTCGAGCTCCATGTCGTCGAGCACGGCGGCCGCTTCCTGGTCCGATCGCTCGCGCAGGAACTCGACCTGGTGCTCCGGATCCATCTCCTCGAACACGTCGGCCGTCAGCTCGGCGTCGGTGCCCATCGCCGCGATGATCTCCTCGCCCTCCTCGTGCGAGGCGTGCTCGACGAGGTCGGCGATCTGAGCCGGGTGCAGCCGCTTCAGACCCTGCAGCGGCATCAGGAGCCGCGCCGTCGGGACGTGCCCGACGAACGGCTCGATGTCGTTCCAGTCGACGAGCGGGGCGAGGGGCTCGGCGACGCCCGCGTTGCGTCGCGAGAACAGCGAGCGCCAGAGGCCGCCCAGCGCGCCCGGGCGACCCGGATCGACGCCGGCCAGCCGCCATTGGTCCTGGACGTGGACGAGCGCCAGGTTCTCGGCCACGATGAGCCTGCCCTTGGCGACGTCGATCATCCGCCGGTCCAGCACGTCCTCGGCGAGCAGCACCTCGCCGGCGCGGCGCTCGAACCGACCCAGATTCAGCGTCTGACCCTGGAGTCGGGCCGCCCCCGGCCGCAGCTCGGTGACCATGCTCATCGGCACGAACATGTCGCGACTGCCGATCTCGATCCGGAGACCGGTGACGGGCGGGTAGCCGGCGTCGCTGAACCGGCAGATGCAGTCGAGGATGCGACCCAGCCGGCCGCCCGAAGGGTCGAGCACGTCGGCGTGCAGTACCTGGCGAACCATGAGCAGCGGACCGTCGATCCCGGTCTTCGCCTGCGTTTGCGGGGTGGAGCTGAGGCGGCGGTCGTTCGTCGTGCTCATGGGGATTCCCTGCCGCGTCGCGCGGTCGGCAGCTGGTCTGCGGCCGGCGATCGCCAACTTCGTGCGCGTCCCGCGGGTGCGGGCATGGTCGCGGTCATTGTATGGGGCGTGGCCGGGGCTCCGCGTTAAGACGTGGCGCGCGCGGGCGCGCGTCCGTGCGTCCAGAACAGAGTTCGTCATCGCGTCGACTCCTCGCGAGTGCGATCGGGAACGACCACCCCGCCGGGCGGTCGCGACGCGAGATGCTAGCGAGCGCGCTCCGGGCGTACGTGGTCGAGGGGTTGATGGGGACGGCTAGGGTCCGATTCCATCGGGATCTCCTCTGACCAGAACGGCGTGCCGGCGTCCGGGCCGCAGATGGGCGGCGGCGGCGGCTGACCCTCTGATAATACCGGCCGCGCGCGAACGGGAGCGAGACCCGGCGTGCGCTGGGGTCGCCGGCGTTCCATGATTGGAGCGCACAAGTGGATACGCAGAGCTCCTCCACCCCAAGTTCGACGAGACCGTCGATCGCCGACCGCCGCGCCGCGCTGGGGGCCGCCCATGCCGTCTGGGAGCCGCGCACGCTCGCGACTCACCTGCGCGCCGTCGCCGCCGAGCACGGGGAGCGGCCGGCCGTCGTCACCGACGAGCAGGAGCTCACCTACCGCCAGCTCCGCGCGTGGTCGCGCGCACTCGCGAAGGGTCTGATCGCGCTCGGGGTCCGTCCCGGCGAGCATGTCGCACTCGACCTCGCGAACTATCCCGAGTTCGTCGTGCTCCAGTACGCGATCGCGAGCGCCGGCGCCGTCGCCGTGCCGCTGAACTACCGGCTGCGCGCCGAGGAGCTCCGCTACGTGCTGAGGCAGTCCGAGGCGGTGCTGCTGATCACGATGGACCGCTTTCGCGAGCTCGACCAGCTCGCGATGCTCGATGCGATCGCGCCGGGTTGGGAGCAGCATCCCGAGCGGGCGTTCCCTCGACTCCGCCGCGTCGTCCTGCACACGGAGAGCGGTGCCGCGGGGCGGCCCGGCGTCCCGCTTCTCGGCGACCTGGTGACGCTCGGCGCCGAGGTCGCCGATGAAGAGCTGGACGCGCGCGAGGAGGCGGGGGCCGCCGGCGACGTCGCCTGCGTGATGTACACGTCGGGCACGACCGGGCTCGCCAAGGGCGCGATGCTGACCCACGACAGCCTGCTGCGGTGCGGCTATGCGGCGGCGCTGATCCGCGCGTTCGAGGACGGCCGGCGGGTGCTGTTCGCGCTGCCGCTCTACCACGTCTTCGCTTACTGCGAGGGCATGCTGGCGGTGACCTGGGTCGGCGGGGCGATCGTGCCGCAGCTCGTGTTCGACCCCGAGGCGACCTGCCGCGCGATCGCCCGCCACCACGTCCAGGAGGCGCTGTTCGTGCCGACGATGGCGATCGCGCTCGTCGAGCATCCGAGTCGCCGCGAGCACGATCTCGCCTCGCTCTACGCGGTGATGACGGCGTCGGCTCCGGCGCCGGTCCGGCTCTGGGAGCAGGTGCGGGCGGAGCTCGGCGTGGAGGAGATCGTGACCGCCTACGGCCAGACGGAGGCGACCGCCTCGACGACCTACACGATGCCGGACGACCCGCTCGAGCTGACCTCGATCACGGTCGGTCGCAGCAAGCAGGGCGGCATCGCCGGCGAGGCCGCCCTGGACGGACTCGTGACGAGCTACAAGACGATCGATCCGCTGACCGGCGCCGATCTGCCGGGCGGCGAGGAGGGCGAGCTCGCGGTGCGCGGTCCGCAGGTCATGCGGGGCTACTACGGGAAGCCGGAGGAGACGGCGGCGCAGTTCCTCGACGACGTCTGGCTGCGCTCGGGCGACCTCGGCCGTATCCGGGCCGACGGCTACATCGAGCTCACCGGCCGCAGCAAGGAGCTCTACAAACGCGGTGGTGAGCTCGTCGCGCCGAAGGAGATCGAGGACCTGCTGACGCGGCGAGGGGACGTCGCTCAGGCCTATGTGGTCGGGGTTGGCGACGACCGGTTCGGCGAGGTCGGATGGGCGTTCGTCGTCCCCGCGGCCGGCCAGAGCCCGACGGCCGAGGACCTGCTCGCCGACTGCCGGAGTCGCCTGGCGCGGTTCAAGGTGCCCGAGCGCGTCGTCTTCCTCGACGCCCGAGACCTCCCGACGACCGGGAGCGGCAAGGTGCAGAAGTTCCGCCTTGCCGAGCGGGCGACCGCCTCTCTCGAGTAGCGCGGTGGCGCGCGTCGCGGCCGCACGGCCGGGCGTCTCCGCTCAGCTCGCGGTCGCGTCGACGATGAGGCGCTGCTGATACTCGGCCTTGCCTGTGTCCCAGGAGCCGTAGCAGGTGATCAGCGACAGGGTGGCCGGACCGGTTGTCGTCAGCATGCTCATCGGGACTCGGGCATCGGCGGCGAGGACCTGCTCGCCGGTGACCGTGAACTGGAGCCGGGTGTGGTCGCCCCGCACCACGGTGATCGTGTCGCCCCTGTGCACCCGGCTCAAGTGCAGGAACACTCCGGGTCCCGTCCACCAGTCGAGGTGCCCGTCGAGAATCGCGTTGCCGGGCGCGCCCGG
>JBAPVZ010000158.1:0-2908 GCA_049283435.1 Candidatus Dormiibacterota bacterium | reverse complement strand
TACAGACGGATCCGATCGCGGAACTTGCCACCGAGCAGCCGGTAGAGGGGCTGGCCCGCGGCCTTCGCGGCCAGGTCCCAGAGCGCGATCTCGATGCCGCTCAGTGCGATCAGGAAGATGCCGGCCTGGGGCCCCGAGAAGACGTGGCGCCGCCGCAGCTTCTCCCAGCAGCGCTCGACGTTGCGCGGATCCTCCCCGATCAGCTCCGACTTCAGCTCCGAGATGAGACCGACGATCGCCGCCGCGCCGGCGTCCGGATTCGCCTCTCCGTAGCCGCTGAGCCCCTCGTCCGTGTCGACCCGAACGAGGGTCGCCTTGCCGTGATAGGCGACGACCGCAGTCTTGATGTCGACGATCTTCATGCGAGTTCCTCCACCGGGGTTCGCGTCGCGGATGTGCGTGCCGCGCCGCCTGATCAGACCGTCTGCATGACTTGTCTGATGAGTTTATAAGATGACGACCAAGGCGTCGGCCGCCGAGTGGGGTCGCCTTCCCGGGTACCGACGCGCGCTGCGAACCGCAATTGCACTCGCGGTTGGGCGGACCCACCTCACTCGGGGTCCTCTTCCTCGATCAACGCGACCAGCGTGTTCGTGAGCAGGTGCTGGCGCATCGCCCTCTCCGATGCCTGCGCGTCGCGGGCGGCCAGCGCCTCCAGCACGAGGCGGTGCTGCTCGGTCGCTTCGGGGAGCGCGCGTGGCGCCTGATTCGTGATGCGCCGGCTGGCCGACTGCCACCAGCGAGACGAGTACATGAAACGGTCGAGTATGCGGTTGTGGGTCGCCTGGCAGATCTGCAGGTGGAACTCGAGGTCGAGCTCCAGGTAGGCGTCCGGGTCCTCCTCGTGCTCCACCATCGCATCGAAGATCGCGCGCAGGCGGTCCAGGTCCTCGTCGGTCAGGCCGCGCGCCGCCTCGGCCGCGATCCCTGGCTCGAAGATGAGGCGTGCGCGGTGCAGCTCGTGCAGCAGCTGACGAACCTGGGTCGCCGGCAGCCACTCGATGAGGAGCGGACTCAGATAGTCCCATTCGGCGACCGGGCGCAGGGTGACGCGACGCCCCTGCGCGATGTCGACCATGTCGAGCGACGCGAGGATCTTCAGTGCCTCGCGCGCGACCGGTCGGGAGACGCCGAACTCGAGCGAGATCTCCGCCTCGGACGGGACCACCCGGTCCGGCAGCTCGTCGCTCGCGATCCGCCGTGCGAGCACGCCGGCCACCTGCGTCGGCAGCGTTCGGAGCTTGACCTCCATGGCACGCGAGACTACCCCTGCCATCTCGTGATCCTATCGGACAAGCCGACAAGTGGGGAGGAGGCGATGACGAGCGGCGCAACGTCGGTCGGCCCCCGGCCGAGGAGATTAGGCTGGCCTGGTTCGGGGCCTCCCACTCACGTCGAGGAGCTGCTGCATGCACATCGTTCGCTATCTCGCATCCGGGGACCCGCCGGCGCGGGTCGGCATTCTGGCCGACGGGGCCGTCCATCCGATCGCCGGCGTCCCGCACCTGGCGGACCTGCTGCAGCGTCCGCTCGCCGAGATCCGCGCCGCCGCGGATGGTGCGCTCGCGAGCGAGGGCATCCGAGGCGCCCGCCTGCTGCCGCCGCTCGACGGCTTGACCGAGGTCTGGGGCGCCGGCGTCACCTACGAGGTGTCGAAGACGGCGCGGGTCGAGGAGACCGCAGAGTCGACGCGCTCGGTGTACGAGCGTGTCTACGACGCCGAGCGCCCGGAGCTGTTCTTCAAGTCGGTCGCGTGGCGCGTCGTCACGTCCGGCGAGCCGGTCGCGATCCGCGCCGACTCCGCGCTCAACGTCCCCGAGCCGGAGCTCGTGCTGGCCGCGAACGCCGCCGGAGAGATCGTCGGCTTCGCGGCCGGCAACGACCTGACGGCGCGCGCGATCGAGGGTGAGAACCCGCTCTACCTGCCCCAGGCGAAACTGTTCGCCGGCGCCACCGCGATCTCACCCGGGATCCGTCCCGCGTGGGAGATCCCCGATCCGTCCGCGCTCGAAGTTCGGATGACGATCGAGCGGGACGGCGCGCCTGCCTGGAGCCGCACGACACCGACGGCTCGCCTCCGCCGCCGCCTGGAGGACCTCGTCGCCTATCTCTTTCGGGGTGACTTCTTCCCCGACGGCGCGCTGCTCTGCACCGGCACCGGGCTCGTCCCCGAGCTGGAGTTCACGCTGCAGAGCGGCGATCGGATCGAGATCGAGATCCCGGACGTCGGTCTGCTCTCCAACCCGGTGCTTGCCGGCAAGGAGGGCCACCGCTGGGTCGTCGCCGCTCGCACGGACGCTGCCGCGCGGCCGCCGCTCAGCTGAGGCCGCGGCTGCGGCATGATCGAGGGATGACCCTCCCCGAGGTGGCGTCCGACGCCGCGGTAGCGCTCCGGCGGCTGGCCGAGGAGGCGCCGCTGCTCCACCACCTGACGAACTACGTCACCGCCCAGGACCAGGCGAACCTGGCGCTCGCCTACGGCGCCTCGCCGGTCATGGCGGCGGCGCCGGAGGAGGTGCCGGAGCTCGCCGCGGTGGCGGGCGCGCTCGTGCTCAACATCGGGACCCTGAATCCGGACCAGGTGCAGGCGATGCTGCTCGCCGGCCGGGTCGCCGCGGAACGGGGAGTGCCGATCGTGCTCGACCCGGTCGGCGCCGGCGCGACCGGGCTGCGTACGGGGGCGGCCGAGCGCCTGCTCGCGGAGCTGCCGATCGCGGTCCTGCGCGGGAACCGCGGTGAGATCGGGGCGCTCGTCGGCAGCGGCCGGATGCGTGGGGTCGACGCGGTCGGCGACGAGGATCCCGAGCTCGTCGCGGTCGCCGGCGCCGAGCGGTTCGGCGTCGCGGTCGCGGTGACCGGCGAGGTCGACATCGTCGCCGGCAGCGGCGCGGTGTGGGCGGTGTACGGC
>JBAPVZ010000157.1:0-1709 GCA_049283435.1 Candidatus Dormiibacterota bacterium | reverse complement strand
TCCACCCGGGGTACATCCCGGACACCTTCCAGGGCCTCGACGTGCAGCGGATCGCTTGGGCGCACGTGGATGTGGACATCTACCAGAGCGTGCTGGACTGCATCGACTTCATCTACCCCAGGCTGGTGCCGGGGGGCTACATGATCTTCGACGATTACGGGTTCCCCAGCTGCGTCAGCGCACGCCGAGCGGTAGACGAGGAGTTCGCCGATAAGCCGGAGGTACCTCTGTGCCTCCCGACCGGCCAGTGCATGGTGGTCAGGCTCGCCCACTGACCGCGATTCCGGCGTCCTCCCGGGGCGTCCGCCTGGGCCTCGTGCCGGTGCCGGCGTTCTGCCCCGCGCCTCCCCGACCGGAGAGCCGGCAACCGACGGGATCACCAGGCGAGGGGGCGCCTCGGCAGGCCCGTGGAAATCTCGCGATCTGCATCCAATCTGCTATGTTGGCCGCGTCATGGCGCTGGCCGTGGCAGGATGGGAGGTCTGTCCCGCCATCACATCATCATCATGGAATCCTCCACTACCGAAGCCCTTGAAGTGACGCGTCCCGCGGTCGGCGGCCTCGAAGGGTCGCAAGCCGGCGCCGAGGCATCGGGGACGACCTCGGCGCGGCTGTGGATGCCGGCCCATGACGAGCCGAATCCCGAGGTCTCGATCGTCATCCCCGCGTGCAACGAGCGGCTGACGGTAGGTGATTTCGTCGACTGGTGCAAGGAAGGCCTTGCTCGAGCGGGGGCTCGCGGCGAGGTCGTGATCGTGGATTCGTCCGACGACGATACGGCCGAGGTCGCATTGGCGCATGGCGCGCGGGTGCTCTCCGTGCCGCGGCGCGGGTTGGGACAGGCGTACATCGACGCGATCCCCTACATTCGCGGCGCCTACGTCCTGATGGGAGACGCGGACTGCACGTACGACTTTCGGGAGCTGGAGGCTTTCGTCCGGCAATTCCGTGAGGGACGCGAGTTCGTCATGGGCTCCCGGTGGCTGGGGTCTATCGAACCGGGTTCGATGCCGGCCCTGCATCGGTATCTGGGGACGCCCGTCACGACCTGGATCCTGAACCTCCTCTACGGGAGCCACTTCTCCGACATCCACTGCGGCATGCGGGGGATCCGGACTGATGCGTTGCGGCGGATGCGACTGCAGTCCCGATCTTGGGAATACGCCTCCGAGATGGTGCTCAAGTCGGTGCACATGCGCCTCCAGACGACCGAGGTGCCGGTCCGGTTCCTGCGGGATCGCGAGGGCCGGCTCTCCCATCACAAGCGAGCCGGCTGGTTCTCGCCCTTCCAGGCGGCCTGGATCAACCTCCGCTCCATGTTCATCTACGGAGCGGACTTCTTCCTTCTGCGCCCGGGGCTGGTCATGATTTTGCTCGGGTTGCAGGTCACCGTTCCGCTCACCGCAGGCCCGAGTCAGATCGGAGCCCACACGTTCTCGCTGAACAGCAAACTGCTCGGGGTGACGGTCACCCTGCTGGGGCTCCAGAGTTTCTATCTCGGTTGCGTAACCCAGGTCCTCAACGACTACACGGGTGCCGCGAGACGGCGCTGGCTTCGAGTGTTCGCCTATACGCGGACGGTGATGATCAGCGCTCTGCTGGTCGTTGTCGGTCTCGCTCTGGTCGCGGTCCTGGTGGTGACGTATTTCTCGAGCGGCATGGCGCTCACGTTGAATCCCCCCGTGTACTTGGGAGTGACAGGATTGCTG
>JBAPVZ010000156.1:0-6835 GCA_049283435.1 Candidatus Dormiibacterota bacterium | reverse complement strand
CAGCGCCTGCTGCCGCAGCTCCTCGCCGGGATGGAGCGTTGGCTGCCGGGGATCAGCCGGCGAACGCCCGACCGCAGCGAGGTCTACCCGAACTTCGTGCCGGCGACCCGGGAGCTCGCCTCGCTCGTCCAGCAACTCCCCGGCATGCACGGTCGCGACGCGCTGCTGGAGCTGGCGCGGGTGCATGCGGACGGCAAGCTGGAGGTGCTCGCACAGCAGGCGATGGACGGCTTCGGGCTGACCTCGCGGGTGCCACGGCCTGAGCGAGCGGCGGTGCGAACGCGGATCCAGGCGGGGCTGGCGGCACAGTTCGAGCGGAACCGCGAGTGGGCCGAGCCACGCGATCGCCGGTTCCCCGGGGTGCTGCCGACGCAGGACGCGGAGGGACGGTCCAAGATCATGGGCATGCAGGCGGGGATGGAGCTGCGCTGGCTGCTCCACGAGGAGGCCGAGCGGGCGGGGATGAAGCTGCACGAGGACTGGCGATTGGGGCTGGGGAAGCTGGAGCTCCGGCTGGCTGAGCGGGGGATTGCCTTCAGCCGGCGCCGGCAGCCGGAGACGCGGCAGGCCGCTCGGTCGTGGCACGGCGATGCGCAACGTGACGTCCAAACGGCCGCGCGCGGATCGATAAGGCGCCAAAGAGACCGGGAAGCAACGGAGCCTGCCCGCGAGCGTTTGCCTTCCGAGCCCGCTCCGTCGAGGCCAATGACGCCGTTCGCCGCGCGCGTGCAGCGGTGGTCCGCAACCCACGGTCGGCACCGCCGGCGAGCCGCCCACGGTGCGCCTGGACCCACCCGTTCGGGGCGGGCACGGGAGTGAGCCGGATGTCGAGGACCGGAGACGACGCTCCCTTCGAGAGGACTCTCGCGCACGCGGATTTCGTCAGGGCGGTGGAAACGCTCCCTCGCGAGCAGGTGGTGGAACTGTGCGGTTCGCTCGACGAATTCGAACTGTTTCTTCTGGTCCAGGACGAGGTCCACGCCGCCGGCGAGGCCCTGGGCGTCGACGACCCCGATTCGAGGCTGCTCGAACCACAAGCACGCAGGTTGGACCTCCTGATGGGGATCACTGACGATCCAGAAGATCAGGAGGACCTTCGGGAAATGGCGCGAAATCTGCGCCGCGCTCCCGAATACGTGGCGGAGATGAAAGCCGAGTACGAGAGGACGAAGACTCCCGAGGTCATCCTCCAGGCGATGGCCATCGCCGGCTCCTGCTGGAGCGACGAGCCGGTGGAGGCCCGCCTGCGCCGCATCGAGGACGCTTTGCAGCAGCTGAGCGCGCTGTACGAAAGCGTCGATGAGCAGGAGGTCGAACGGCGGGGCGCGATCGGCGAGCAGATCGCGAGCGTCTACCGGCTGCGTGAGGGACTCGTCATGACGAGGGACGACGGCGACTGACCGCCGTCAGGTCATCCCCCGTCGAGCTCCCTGGCCAGCTCGGCTGCACGCTCCGCAACCCACCGGCCGGTCTCCCGAAAGAGCGTCGGACCGAGGCTGATACGGGCAATGCCGAGCTCGCATAGACGACGCAGAGACGGGGCGCCGGGGAACCAGTAGGCGTTGATCGGCGCGCCGACCTCGTCGACCAGGGCCCGCAGCTCAGCCTCGTCGGCGCAGCGGATCGGGTAGACGCAGTCGGCGCCCGCCTCCCGGTAGCGACGACCCCGCCGGATCCCCTCCTCCAGGCGATCGGAGCGGGCCTCGTCGCCGAGCCAGAGGTCGACGCGCGCGTTGATGACGAAGTCGACGTCCTGCCGGCTCGCGGCGTCGCGCAGCGCGGCAAGGCGCGCGGCCTGCTCCTCGAGCGGCGCCAGCGCGCCCGCCGCGTGGTCGGTGTCCTCGATGTTGCAGCCGACCGCACCGGCGTCGAGCAGTGCCTCGACGAGCTGGTCGGCGCTGATCCCGTAGCCGGACTCCATGTCCGCCGTGACCGGCACGTCGACGGCCGCCGCAATGCGGGCGACGGCGCCGAGCGCGACCTCGGCCGGCATCGCCTCGCCGTCGTCGTACCCGAGCGCCTCGGCCACGCCCGCGCTCGTCGTCGCGACCGCCGGCGCGCCGGTCGACGCGACCGCCCGGGCGCTGGCGACGTCCCAGACGTTCTGCAGGAGCAGCGGGTGCCCGGTCCGATGCAGCTCCCGCAGGCGGCGCGCTTTCCCTTGCAAGGCGACGTGCGAGGTGGCCACGCTCAGGTACCCGGCGTGGTCCGGCTCGCGATCGCGATCCGGTTCCAGAAGTTCATCATCGCGATCTCGGCGACGAGCACGGCCAGCTCTCGCTCGTCGAAGTGAGCGGACGCCTCGGACCACACCTCGTCCGGCACGTGGCCTTCGGTGACGAGCGTCACTGCCTCGACCAGTGCCAGGGCCGCCCGTTCACGCGCGGTGAAGACGGAGGTCTCGCACCAGGCGTCGAGCGCGTAGAGCCGCTGCTCGGTCTCGCCGGCAGCGCGCGCATCGCTCGTATGCATCGCGATGCAGTAGGCGCAGCCGTTGACCTGCGAGGCACGAACCTTGATCAGATCCTGGAGCGATCGCTCGAGACTGGTCTCGTCGATCAACGCGGTCAGTTCCAGTAGCTTCTTGTAGATCGCAGGTTGGGCCTTGCCCACCCGCATTCGCTGCGGAATCGCGACCGGTGCGTCGGTGTCCGCGAGAGGCATCGCAGGTCCTCCTGTCTTCATGCTTGCCCAGTCGATCGTCAATTCGATCGTACCCCTCGATTGGACCTTCGTTAAGATCCACTTCGATGCCACGATCGCGAACCACTTCGCCTGATCGCCGAAGTGGCGAGGGTGCCAGCGTCGACCTCTTCATGGAGCTGGGCGACGCTCGGCGCCGGCGCGGGCTCGAGAGGCAGCTGCGGACGGGCGTCCAGAGTGGGCGCCTGGCACCGGGGCTGCTCCTGCCCTCGTCCCGCGCCCTCGCCCGTGACCTCGGGATCTCGCGCGGTGCAGTCGTCGAGGCCTACGACCAGCTCGCGGCGGAAGGGTACCTGCGGACCCGTCAAGGTTCGGGTACGAGAGTGGCGGCGCGGCCGGCGCCGAGCCCGTCGCCCGCGCTCGCCCCGCTCGCTCCCACGGCGGCCCAGGTCGATCTGCAACCCGGGAGCCCCGATCTGACGACGTTCCCGCGCGAACAGTGGATCACGGCGTTGCGGCGGGCCCTGCGGTCGGCTCCCGCCGGCCGGTTCGGCTATGGCGACCCGCGTGGCGACCTGGACGTTCGCGAGACCCTCGCTCGGTATGTGGGGCGAGCCCGCGGCGTCGTCGCGAGCGCGGAGACGATCGTCGTCGTCGACGGCTTCCTCCGCGGATTGAACTTGTGGGCCTCGGTTGCCCGGCGCCAGGGAACGCGTCATGTCGGGGTCGAGGATCCGTCGCTCCCGCTGCATCGAGAGGTGCTGCGCTCGGCGGGATTGGAGGTGCATCCGATTCCCGTCGACGAGCTCGGGATCGACGTCGAGAGGCTCGCGGCGACGCCGGCGACCGCCGTGCTCGTGACACCGGCTCATCAGTTTCCGCGCGGCGTGCCGCTGGCCCCCCGCCGCCGGGCGGCACTGATGCGCTGGGCCGAGTCGCGCCACGCGCAGATCGTCGAGGACGACTACGACGGGGAGTTCCGGTACGACCGCACGCCGGTCGGTGCGCTGCAGGGGCTCGACCCGTCGCGCATCGTGTACGGCGGGACGACCAGCAAGAGCCTCGCACCGGGCGTCCGGCTGGCCTGGCTCGCGGTCCTGCCGCGGCTGCTGGCGGACCTCTGTGCCGAGCGCCTGCTGGCGGAGCGCCAACCGCCGGCCCTGGACCAGCTCGCGCTGGGGGAGCTCATCGACTCGGCCGTGTACGACCGGCACGTCCGCCGGATGCGGGCCACCTACCGCCGCCGGCGAGACCGGCTCGTCGCGCTCCTCAGGGAGCGGGTGCCCGCCGTGGAAGTGTCGGGCATCGCGGCAGGCCTGCACGCGGTCGTGCGGCTCCCACCGGGCACCGACGAGGCGCGCGTCGTGTCGGCGCTGGCGGGCCGCTCGATCGCGGTCGACGGGGAGGGCCGGTTCCGAGCCGGCGCGTCGGGGCCGCCGGCGCTCGTCGTCGGCTACGGCACGCCGCCGGAGCACGCGGTGGATGGCGCGCTCGTCACGTTCGTGGACGCGCTGGCGGAGACCCTGCGACGGTCGTAGGTCGGCCGTCCTCGGCGCACGTGACTCGCGCGCCCAGCGCTCTCATCCCCGCTCGTAGTGATACCGCGCCTGCAGAACCACGATGTCGTCACTGTCGACGACGTAGACGAGGCGATGCTCGTCGTCGATGCGTCGCGACCAGCATCCCTGCAGCACGTGGCGAAGCTGCTCGGCCTTTCCGATCCCCGTGAGCGGATCCCGCAGTACCGCATTCAGCAGACGGTTGACTCGACGCAACGTCGATCGATCGGTCGCCTGCCAGTAGCGGTAGTCCTCCCAACCTTGGGGGGTGAAGGCGAGCCGCACTATTCGAGCTCGTGCTGCTCCCGCTTACCGGCTCGCGCTTGCGCCAGGCTCTCCAACAGCCGCTCCGCGTTCGCTGGGACGCGCAGCAGATATGCCGTCTCCTGCAGCGCGTCGTAGTCGGCACGAGAGATGAGAACGGCATCCCCGCGCTTCGAGGTGATCTCGACCGGTTCCCGATTGTCGTTCACTTGCTCGATGAGCGGGAAGAGACGCTTTCGGGCTTCGCTTGCGGTGAGCGGCATGGGTACCAGATATGGTACCGCTCCGCGTGAGATCTGCGCGGGAACCCTGGCGTCCGGCCCATCGGCCAGGGAGTCAAACCTGGGTGCGGGCGAACCGGCGCAGCGCTCGCATCCAGAGAACGTCCTCGGTCGGATCCGCCGGAATTGGCCGCTCGGCCCACCCCCTGACCTGGGTGGCCGCGCGTGGCGAGCGAGGGCCTCACCCTCGCGCCGCGTCCACCGCCTCGGCGAACGCCGCCATCGACGGGAACTCCCAGTCCGGCACGACGCCGGCGGGTGGGGCCGGCGTCGCTCCCCACCCCGGTCGGTCGCGGCGGCGATTGATCCACACCGTTGGCAGACCCGCCCGCTTCGCCGGCACGTGGTCGTGGAACAGGCTTTGCGCGACGTGCAGCAGGCGCCCCTCGCGAATGCCGAGTCGCATCGCGTCCGACCGCAGCGCGTCGAAGTTGCGCGGCGAGGGCTTGTACGAACCGACGTCCTCGGCCGTGAGGACGCTCGTGAACGTGACCTCGAGACGGCGGTTGCTCGCCGCGAACGACGCGCGGTCGACGTTGGACAGCACGAGCAGGCGAAATCGCCGCGCGAGCACCGCCAGCGCCGCCGCCGAGTCCGGGAAGGCGGGCCAGTCCGGGACCGAGGTGGCCAGCCGGATCGCGTCCTCCTCGGTCACCGCGGCGCCGAGCTCCCGCCCCAGGCCCCGCAGGCTCATCGCCAGGATCTCCGGGTAAGGCGCCGAGGGGTGCGCCGACTCGGCCGTCTCTTCGTGTCCTGCGTATGCCCGCAGCAGGGCCTCGCCGTCGAGGTCGAGACCGCGGGAGGCCGCCCAGGGTCCGAGGACGGCCGCGAGACCGGCCTCCCAGTCGATCAGCGTCCCGTAGCAGTCGAAGCTCAGTGCGTCGAAGTCGCTCAGGTCCACACGGTCCTCCTCCTCCCGGCCGGCCCCTTCATCAAGTGCTCACCAAAGCTTCGTCGATCGGGCACCGGCCTATCGCGACGCCCACATCGAGGAGACCGAACCCTGGGAGACACCGCCGGCGCAGCTCGGTCGCCGGCACTGATCACCGCTGTGTTGGGGGGTTTCCGTAAATGCCAGATTTGACACGCCGCCGGTTTCTCGGGGGGGCCGCCGCCGTAGCGGGCGCAACCGGCCTCGGGTTGCTGCCGCCCTCGATGAAAAAGGTGCTCGCCGCCACGCCGGACGCGACGCTCCAGTCGCGTTCGCAGGTCGAGCACGTCCTGATCATGATCCAGGAGAATCGCTCCTTCGACCACTACTTCGGCACGCTCTCCGGCGTGCAGGGTTTCGACGATCCGAACGCGCTCACCCTCTCCACCGGACGCTCGGTCTTCTACCAGCCGGACACCCTGAACCCGGACGGGTACGAGCTGCCGTTCCATCTCGACATGACGAAGACGAGCGCCGCCGCGATCCACGACCTGAGTCACGCCTGGACGGCCCAGCATCAGTCCTGGAACGGCGGTCGCATGGACAACTGGCTGCCCGCGCACCGGGCGGCGGACGGCGCCTACGGCCCGCTCACGATGGGCTACTTCGAGCGGTCGGACATCCCCTTCCACTACGCGCTCGCCGACGCGTTCACGATCTGCGACGGCTACCACTGCGCCGCCTACGCGCCGACCTGGCCGAACCGCATCATCGCGATGACCGGCACCAACGACCCGACCGGCGCCAACGGCGGTCCCTGCGTCAGCAACGTGCTGCCGGCGAGCGGCGCCTTCACCTGGAAGACCTACGCCGAGCGGCTGCAGGCGGCCGGCGTCAGCTGGCGCAGCTACCAGACCGCCACGTCCGGATCCGAGCTCAGCTGGTTCAAGGCGTTCCAGGATGCTCCGACCTCGTCGCCGCTCTATCAGAACGGTCTCGTCGCGCGGCCGGGCACCGCGGTCATGGACGACATCCGCTCGAACAGCCTGCCGCAGGTGTCCTGGATCCACTCGACGGCCCAGGAGCACCCTTCCGACCTGCCCGCCGCCGGCGCCGCCTACATGTACGACCTGCTCGAGGCGCTCGCCTCCCGGCCCGACGTCTGGGCGAAGACGGTCCTCTTCATCACCTACGACGAGAACGACGGCTTCTTCGAC
>JBAPVZ010000155.1:0-17830 GCA_049283435.1 Candidatus Dormiibacterota bacterium | reverse complement strand
TCGCCAGCTTGTGCACGTTCCCGAGCGACGGATTGCCGGCGCCCCGCTCCACCTGTCCCACCAGGCCGCTGCTCACACCCGCCCGGCCGGCCAGCGCCTCGACGGTGAGATCGGCTTCCATTCGCAGCCTCCGAACCTTGCGGCCGAGCGCCACGGACCACGGCGATCCTGATTCCGGTTCGGCCACCGACTTCGCCTTGGACATTATTTTGATCTCCGCGTCATTATATTCATGGATGGGCCTATTTGGCTATTTGCTTGCCCCAAGCCGCATACAGAGAGCCTCCTTGGCCTGACTCGTGACTGTGCACCGGCGGTGGCCTCGGTAGAGATATCCATCCGCCCACGTGCCGGGACGCCCGCAGCTGGGAGGCGCTGGCGGCGATGACCGCTGGAATGTCCCGGAGCATCCGGGACCATCAACTCATGGTCGGATCGCACGCCGCGACCTAGCATCGGGCTCATGGCGCTCCGGACACCACCCGACCGCAAGCTCAGGTCCGCCGGCGGCCGGCTCCGCGACCCGGACGTCTTCGATCCTGCGCCGCACCGAGACGCCGGGCCCGAGCGGCCTGGCACACGAGCTGCCCTTCACCGCCCCCGTCGCGCTCGACCTCGCCCCCATCGATACCTGCCGCATGGCGCTCGAACTTCGCCTGCTCGTGGGCGCCCCGTCCGCAACGCGCCTACCGACAGGGAGTCGCCTGTGCTCTGCTCAACTTTTGGGGAGACCCGCCTCCGCCAGCATTGGCGGGCGCCCTTGCATGAGCGGGAGGACCGGCGATGATCGCTTCCCGTCGAGTCTGGGAGCAGGCCGCCCTGGAGTCCGGGTGCCGCGTCGTCGATCTCGAACGAGCGGCAAGGCTGGCGCAGGAGTGCGAGGCGCTCGATGTTGCCCGCGTCCTTGATCAACTCTGCGCCGTTCTCCGTGAGCCGGATTTCACGACTGCCGAGGTGGCGCTGACCCGCTTCGCTCGCGTCGCCCACGGGACGCTGAACGGGAAGAGCGGGCGCACCGTGGAGGCGCTGCTGACCACCGCCCGCCGCATCGCACACGACGACGGGGGGCGCCGCGAGGTGGTCGCTTGACGAGCGGTCGCCACTGCGCTCGCTGCGGTCGACCTTCTTTCGCTTCCTCGCCATCGAGCTTGGGGTCGACGGGACGACCGGCAGTGGCGTCCAGCTTCCCCCTTCGTCGAACTACTACTGGCCGTCGTCGCTGAAGACGGCGTCGCTCGGCGCGGTCAAACCGTCGTCTTGATGCCGGGTTACGGCGGCCGACTGCTGCTCTAGCCCGTAGCACACGTTTCGCGTCCCCTCCCACCGCGACGCGTCCTTGTCCTCAAATGTGATTGGTCCACCGTCTCCAGCCAGCCCGGTCACACCGTGGGCCGACTCCCGACGGAACGCTCCGGCCAGGCCTCGGGTCAGTCACCGCCTACCGCGCCTCCACGCCACCAACGCGCCGAACCGACTCCAGCGCCGCCAGACGAACGAATCGCTCTGGCCTCCCATGCCGGAGTCCCGACGCAGCCGCTGAGCTGGCGACTGACCAGGATGCCGACGGCGAGGTTCCGCGCATCTCGCGAAACGTCCGGGCCACGACGGGGTATCAAACTGATGGTGATGAAGATCGTGTGCCAGGTGTCGATCAACGCCGCGGCCGGGCGCGCTCGCAGTCGAGAGCGGCTTGGCCGGTGTGCGGGCTGAACCATGGCCTTCATCCAGGGCCTGAACGGCGTCGTCGCCATCGTCTTGCTCTGCACGCTGCTCTTCGCCGAGGAGTCCGGCGTGCCGCTACCCGTACCCGGGGAGCTCACGCTGCTCGCCGCCGGCGTTCTCATCGCCACCGGCGCCCTCGACCCCTGGCTCTTCGTACCGCTCTCGATCGCTGCCTGCTTGGCCGGCTCGATAACGGGCTACAGCTGGGCTCGTCTGGTTGGCGAGCATGGGCTGCGCGCGGCCGCCGAACGGTTTCATCAGACGAAGGCGCTCGAAAGAGTGATAGCCAGGCTCAAGGAGGCCGGGCCGCGAGAGATCGCGATCTCTCGCCTCATCCCCGGGCTCCGCGTCTACACGACGCTCGTCGTCGGTGCCGCTGGTGTCGAGCGCCGACGGTTCCTGATCGGCATCGTCCCCGCGACCATCGTCTGGGTCGGAGTCTTCACGGCCGTCGGGGTTGTCGCGGGCGTGCCCGCCGAACGTCTCCTCGGCCAGATCGAGGGGCTCGTCGTGCAAGGCGGGATCCTGATCGTGGCCGGCGTCGGTGGCTACCTCGCCATCCGTCGGGTGCCGGACGGCGGCCGGGCGGCGCTGGCCAGACTGCCGGCCGGCTTGCGAACGGTGCTCGCGGTCGCCATCGACATGGGGCTGGTCGCAGCCGTCGTCACGGGCGTGCTGACGATCGTGCGTCCCCTCGCCCATGTCGGAGCTCTGGCCGGCTGGATCGACATCCTGATCACGATCTTCGTCATCGCCCTGTTCTATGCGATCGCGACGCGACGCGGGCGCCATGCGACTGCCGGCGAGAAACTGCTCGGCACCAACTACCTCACCCAGTCTTCAGCCGAGGCTTCCCGCGTCAGCTTGCGACGCCTGCTTCAGGCTGCGCGCGAGCAGGCTGCCAGCAGGCCCCCCTCCGACCTCGATCGAGAGATCGGAGTCTTCCGCGCCCTGAGCGACAGGGGGCGACTCCGGGTTGTCCGTCTCCTGCTGTCCCAGGAACGCTCCGCGGAGGAAGTGACCGAGGCCCTCGGCATCTCATCGCAGGAGGCTGCATACGCACTTCGCGAGCTGGAGACGGCGGGGATCGTCAGCGTTCGAGCCATCGATCAGGCGCCGCGTTACGCGATCGTCGACGACCACGTACGAGTCGGCATTGCCGAGTTCCTGACAACCTGGCAAGACGCGAAGTCCTGACGGTCGCAGCGGGCACCGTCATGACGCCCGCATCGTAGCGGCGTTAGCGGACGCTTACAGGACGATACGAGCTGCCTTCGATCCCGTCCTTCGTGCGCCGAGCTGGAGATGCAGCCCGTGGTCGTGAAGACACCGCAGCGGGTGATCGCGGCCCTGCCCATGCTCAGGGCCGGGAGATCGGCATCCCCTGGGCTCCCCACCGCGAGACCTGCCCGGTGTGCGGGTTCGCGCCTGGCTCGAGCAGGGCCAGGTCCTCGACGGGCTGCTCCGATCGCACCTTGCTTGGATTTTGCGGCGATGGAGGGCGGCGCATTGACACCCCGCTCGAGGCCGATCTAGAATCACCGTCGCCGTCCTGACTTCCCTTTTGAGCAGCCGACCATGGGCGACGCGCTGAGCTGAGCGGTGACATCGACTGCGGGGCCGTCGATGCCCACGAAGGATTGAAGTCAGGAGGTACACGTCGGTGGCAGAGGCTGACATAGGCTCTACCGGTTCCCGAGAGGAGCTCACTCCGGCGGGAAGGAAGGCGATCTGGGGGGCGTTCTTCGGGCTTGCCGTCGACTTCTATGACATCTACCTGCCGGTCGTCGCGCTGACCCCGGCCCTCATCTACTTCATCCCGAAGGGCATTCCTCTTGCGACGCAGGCGACGCTGAGCTTCATCGTGTTCGCGGTCACACTGATCGGGCGCCCGATTGGTGCCTTCATCTTCGGTCACCTGGGAGACGCCATCGGCCGCCGGCGCACTACCTTGATCGCAGTCGGCGGCTTCGCTGTGATGACCTTCCTGATCGGGCTGCTCCCAGGCTATGCGAGCTGGGGCTACGGGGCGATCGTGCTCCTGATCGTTCTCCGTCTCGTCGACGGGGTCTTCATGGGTGGTGAATACACGAGCGCGAATCCGCTCGCCATGGAGGCCTGTCCGAAGCGCCTGCGCGGTATCGTCGGCGGCTTCATCCAGGGCGCCTACCCGATCGCGTACATCGCGATCTCGATCACGGTGATCATCCTGCTCGGGCTGGTCCCCAGCAAGGGGGTCAACTCCGCCTACGTGCAATGGGCGTGGCGCGTCCCCTTCTTCATCGGCGCTCTCCTCGGCGTGGCCTTCCTCTTCTACTTCATGCGCGTCGAGGAGTCCAAGGCCTGGGAGAAGGCCGCGGCGCGTACAGGGGAGGCGACGAAGGCGCCGCTGAAGCAGCTCTTCAGAGGACAGAACTTCCGCAACCTGGCGCAGGTCTTCCTCATGATGACCGGCCTCTGGCTGGCCGTCCAGGCCGTCATCTCCGCGATGCCTGTCTTTCTGATTACCGTCTTGAAGCAGCCGGCGAGTGACGTCACTCGTGGCCTGCTCATCTCCTACGTCTTCTTGACCATCGGCTACATGATCGTCGCACTCCTGGGCCAGAGGTTCGGCCGGCGCATCATGCTGATCATCTCCGGCTTCTGGACTATGAGCCTGGGCACGATCTGCTACTACCTGATGATTGCTAACGTGCTGTCCAAAGGCTCCTTCACCCTCACCATCGTGTGGGCAACGATCACGCTCACACTGACGATCGCGCCGTGGGGCATCGTCACGTCCTATATCAACGAGCGCTTCCCCACCGGCGTGCGCGCGTCGGGCTTCGGCATTGGCTACAGCCTCGCCGTCGTTATCCCGTCCTTCTACAGCTTCTACCTGGTTGGGCTCGGCAACATCATGCCCTACCATTTCAGTGTTCTCGTGCTGGTCGTGCTGGCCGGTGCCTTTCAGGTCGTCGGAGCCTGGCTGGGGCCGGAGACGCGCGATGTCGACCTGGCGAGCCTCGTCGCCCCCGGCACCAAGAGCGATTCGACGAGCGCGGCTGCAACGTAGCCGTCCTGTCGTCGACTCCCGGAGAGACAGGGATCCGCGCCACGCCATGGTGGGCGGCGCCCGGCAAGGCCTCGCTGGGCATGCCAGTCGAATGCGACGCAAGACGCGGGCTGCGAGACGCATATGTGGTCGATCAAATGCTGCGACCGACGCTTCCCACGCGCGACCAGGACGCGTCGGCCGTGGCGCTTTCGCGCTCGACGCCGGTATCGCGAGCACCCACGCGAAGTACGGAGTGGTCGGCGTGAGGGGAGCGGGCGACCTGCTCGCGCGATCGCGAATGTCGGCGAGGGACGACGACGCGGCCGCGATTGCGGTTGAGCAGTCGACCAGCTCGGCCGCGACGAGACAGGCAAGGTTGACGGGCGGTGTCGCGGGCCGCGGGCGCCGCCTGGCTACCCCGGCAGCGACGCACGGTGTGGCTGCGTACCTCGCCGTACCAACATAGAGGAGAGGTGAAATCTCGCAATCGCGCCCTGGATCGGCCCTGGCGCCGTCCGGGCGCGTGGCGCTACGCGTGGAGCCGACTCCGCGCGGTCCTCCATCCGCCCGTCACCGTCGTCCCCGCGCCCGCCGACCTGCGAAAGGTGCGCGATCTACCCGTGGCGATGCGTGACGGGACCGTGCTGCGGGTCAATGTCTACCGACCAGCGGGTGACCATCGGGTCCCCGTGATCGTGTCCGCCCACCCCTACGGCAAGGACGCGCTGCCGAAGCGCACCTGGCGTGGCTGGCACTTCAGCGCGCAATACCGCGTCTTGCGGCAGTCGATGCCACTGGAGTTCTCGAGTGAGACCGGGTGGGAGGCGCCGGACCCCGTGTGGTGGGTGGCACACGGCTACGCCGTCGTCAACGCCGACGTTCGCGGCGCCGGGCGCTCCGAGGGTAGAGGCGCGCTCCTCAGCGATCAGGAGGGCGAAGATGTCGCCGACCTCATAACGTGGGCAGGCGCGCAGGCCTGGTCGAACGGCTGTGTCGGCATGCTCGGCGTCTCCTACCTCGCCATCTCGCAATACAAGGTGGCGGCGCTCCGGCCGGCGAGCCTGCGTGCCATCGTGCCCTGGGAGGGCTTCACCGATGCCTACCGTGACCTCTTCGCGCCGGGCGGGATCGAGGAGCGCGGCTTCTCCCTGCTTTGGCAGACGCTGGTGCGGCGCCGGATGCGCATGGACCAGGATTTCGGCGAGGAGCGTCGGCGCCACGCCTTGCGCGACGCTTGGTGGCAGTCGCTGGTGCCCGATCTATCGCGCATCGAGGTGCCGATGTTGATCTGCGCAAGCTTCTCGGATAACGACCTGCACTCCAGGGGGTCGTTCCGTGCTTTCCAGCAGGTCGGCTCGACCGATCGGTTCGCCTACACGCACCGCGGCCCCAAGTGGGCGACCTTCTACAGCGGCGAGGCGAGGGCGGCGCAACTCGCGTTCTTCGAGCGGTACCTCAAGGCTCGCGCCGTCCCCGAGCCTCCGCGCGTTCGCCTCGAAGTGCGGGAGTCGGGCTCGGTCGTCGCGGGCGTTCGCGAGGAGCGCGAGTGGCCGCTGGCGCGGACGCGGTGGCGCGACCTGTATCTGGCCGGCGAGGGAATGCTGCGCGAGGAACCGGGGGGTCCGGGGCAGGTGACCTTCGCGACCAGGCGAGCGGCCGCGGCATTCCGGCATAGGTTCGCCGAGGACACCGAGCTGACGGGGCCGATGACGCTGCGGCTCTGGGTCTCCGTCGCCGGCGCTGAAGACGTCAATCTGTTCGCCGGGGTCGAGAAGTGGCGCGACGGGGAATACGTCCCGTTCGAGGGCTCGTACGGATACGGACGCGACCGGGTGACGACGGGGTGGCAGCGGGCCGCGTTGAGAGAACTCGATCCGGTCGCTTCGTCACCACACGAACCCGTCCCGACACTCCTCCACGTGCAGCCACTCGCTCCCGGCGAGGTCGTCCGGGTGGAGTTCGCGCTCGGCCCCTCGTCCACCCTCTTCCGTGGAGGCGAGACGCTGCTGCTCGTCGTGGCCGGACGCTGGCTCTCGTCGGCCAACCTGCTGAGCGGCAGCTTGCCAGCGCGTTACCGGCCCAGCGCGGCGTCTCGTTGCACGCTGCACTGGAGCGAAGGGATGCCGGCGGCCCTGACCGTTCCGGAGATACCTCGGCCCGCGTAGGCGACAACGAGGTCGATCGTGTCCGCGCCGAGCCGGGGTCTGGTTCACGACACCAAATCCCCGGTTCACCGCTGCTCCTCCCGTCAGCTCCGCCAGATCTCGAGTCGGCCCTTGCCGCCGCCACCGACCACCTGCTCGCGTAACCTCGACATTCCCATCGCCACCTCGCAGCGTCGAACCTATGATGCTCGCAGGTGATGCGCCCCGACGGGCCGTTCGTAGGAGGCGATGGTCCGGTTCCCCTGGCCGGACGGCGGCGCGAGATGAGCGCCCTCTGGCAGCACTTCTACCGCGCGCAGCGTGGACAGGGCGGCGTCGTTTTGCTCGCCGGCGAGTCGGGCATCGGCAAGACGCGACTGCTGGACGAACTTGTGACCGGCGCCGCCGCTGCGGAAGCACCGGTGTTGCGTGGCGGCGCATCTGAGGCGGACGGCATGCCGCCCTACCTCCCCTTCCTCGAAGCACTGGGAACCTACATCCGCGGTGCCGCTCAGGATCGCCTGGTCGCGCAGGCCGCCTCGGTGGGTCCAACCCTCATGCCCATCCTCCCCGAGCTCGCCGAGCGTCTGGGCTACCTACCCGGGGGCTATGGATTGCCGGCCGAGCAGGCGCGACTTCGGCTCTTCGAGGCTGTTGGTGCGTTCCTCAGTGCCGTCGCCGGCGAGCGCGCTGCCCTCGTCGCGCTCGATGACCTGCAGTGGGCGGACCCAGCCAGCCTCCAGTTGCTCGTACACGTGGCGTCGCACCGGGGGATGAATCACCTCCTCATCCTGGGTGCCTATCGGGACGACGACATCACACCGACGGACGCGCTGATGAAAGCCAGCACGGAGCTGCACCGACGCCGTGTGCTGGCAACGCTCGCGCTGGGGCCGCTCGCCGTCGAAGAGGTGGCGGAGCTCGCCGGCCGGCAGCTCGGCCGCTCCGTCGACCCGGCGACTGCTCAGCGTCTCCACGCACTCAGCGACGGGAACCCGTTCTTCGCCGAAGAGTTGCTGCGTGACTGGCTCGACGAAGGCGCGTTGACGCTGCTCGACGACCGTTGGTCGCTCACCGCGAGCAATACGGACAGGTTGCCCTCTGGCATCGTGGCCGTTATCCGCCAGCGGCTGGCGCGTCTGCCTCAGGAGGTGGTCGACACCCTGCGCACGGCCGCCGTTCTTGGCCGCACCTTCGACCTCGCTCCCCTGGCCGGCATCTGCGAGCGCGACGTGACTGCCGTCGAGGACGCGTTGATCCTGGCCGCAGAGAGGCGCCTCCTTCGCCGCGATGGCCCGGAGTCGTTCTCGTTCTGCCACGATCGCACGCGCGAATGCCTCTATACCGAAGTGAGCACAAGTCGTCGCCGGCGGCTGCACGAGGCGATCGGTCTGGCGTTGGAAGGTTCGGCCGATCCAGCGAACTCCCAGCAGCTGGCTACCCTTGCCTTTCACTTTGCGCGCAGCGGCGATCGCGCCAGAGGTGCCCTCTACAGCCAACGCGCGGCCGAGCAGGCTCTGCAGGCCTACGCGCCGGCCGAAGCGGTTGGGCACTTTCACACCGCGCTGGAGCTGATCGGCCAGGACGACGATGCGCGTGGCCAACTGTTGCGGGGTCTCGGGGAGGCCTCGCTCTTGATCGGGGATGAGGCGGCTGCCAGCATCGCCTATGACCGGGCCCTCGCCTGGCACCAGCAGCGAGGCGACGCGGTAGGCGCTGCGCAGGCCGGGCACGCGCTGATGCTGATGCGACCTGATCTTCGCGGGCTGGCCACTGCCCGGGCCGAGATCGAAGCCGCGATGCGGATGGTGGAGCACAACCAGACGCGCCGGGACGCCACGCTGGGACGTGCCTACGCCTGGCGGGCCATTCATTACGCGCTGGAGGGGGAGTGGCGCGACGTCGCACGGTTGATCGCGCTGGCGCGGCCGATCACCGAACGCGTGGCCGGTCCGCAGCAGCTTTCGTTCCTCCGCCAGCTCCGTGGCTTCGTGGCGCTGCGACGTGGAGACCACGCCGAAGCCACTCGCGAGCTGGAGGCCGCGGTGCTCCTGAGCCGCGAGAGCGACCCCGAATTGCTGGAGTGGCGGCCGGCCCTTCTCGGCCTGCTCGGCCTGTTGGCACTTGCGCAGCGGGGCTCGGGCCGGACAGACGATGCGCGTGGCTCCCTCGAGCAGCTCGACGCCATCCTCGCCAGTGCCTCGGTGCTCCCCTGGCCGCGGGCGGCCGCGCTGACCGGCGCCAGTCTGGGCTGGATCGAGCTGGGAGAATGGGAGCGAGCGGGCGCCCACTACGTAGCGCTGCTGCCGATGCAGGGACAGCTGCACTGGTTCCTGGTCGACCGGGTGCTCGGCTTGATCGACGTCGCTCGCCACGATTGGGAGGCCGCCGCAGCCCACCTGTCGATGGCCGCGGCGACAGCGGAACGGGAGTCGCTGCGACCCGAGCTGGCCAGTACGCTGGTTGGCCTCGCCGAGCTCGAGCTCGCCCGAGGGAAGCGAGGGAGCGCGACCCGAGCCGACGATCTCCTTCAGCACGCCCTGACGCTGTTCCAGGTATTGGGCATGGCCGCTGACGAACGCGTCGCGCAGGAACGGATCCAGTCGGTGCACCGCCTGGGTCCGGTCTTTCCCGGCGGCTTGACGGCACGCGAGGTGAGCGTCCTCCGGCTGGTGGCGGCGGGCAAGAGCAATCAGGAGATCGCGCGCGACCTCGCCTTGAGCGGCAAGACGGTCGCCAATCATCTGACGAGCATCTTCACCAAGCTCGAGGTCGACAACCGTGCGGCGGCGGCGGCATTCGGCGTCCGTCACGGCCTCGTGTAGGTAGTTCTTCCTACCTCCACAATCGCTACGGCCGCTCCCGGCCTACGAGCTCGGGAACTTCGCCCGATGTGCAATCGGCTGCAGCCGCTCAGCCTGATCACATGCTCGAGGTGAACCAGGGTGGGATGTTCGTGACGGTCCTCACGTATCGGGCCCGGCCGGGTGAGCAGGACGCCGTCGTCGCGCTGCACGAAGACTGGCAGCGCAAGAGACGGAGCACTGCTGACGGATTCATCGCCGGGGAGCTCCTGTATGCGCTGAACGACCCCCAGACCTTCTTCGACGTAGCCCGCTTCGAAACGGAGGAAGCGGCACGGTTTGTCACTGCAAATTGGGAGCAGGACGCCGGGTATCGCCGGCTGGCCAGCCTCTGCGAGGCGGAGCCCGTCTTCACCGATTGTCAGGTCGCCTGGCAGGGACGCTGACCGTCTGAGCGCATCTCTTCGCACGCAAGTGCATTGCAAAGGAGCAGACCGTGATCGCACTGACCATCAATGATCTCGGTTCACAGGTCGCGGGCGACGTCATCGGCCCCGACCACGTGGACTATGACCGCGCCCGCGGCGTCTTCAACGCCATGATCGAGCGCCGCCCAGCCGTGATCGTGCGAGCCGCGAACGACGACGACGTGGTCGCGGCCGTCGATTTCGCCAGGGAGCGGCAGCTGGACCTGGCGGTCCGGGGGGGCGGGCATAGCGTGCCCGGCTTCGGCACGTGCGACGGTGGAGTCGTCGTCGACCTGTCACGGATGCGGCGAGTCAGCGTCGACCCGATTGCACGGCGCGCCCGGGTGCAAGGCGGTGCGACCTGGGGGGACTACGACTGGGCGACCCACGAGCACGGGCTCGCGAGCACCGGCGGCATCATCTCGACCACCGGCGTGAGCGGACTCACGCTGGGCGGGGGCATCGGCTATCTTGCCCGAGGCTGCGGGCTCGCCCTCGACAATCTGATCGGGGCCGAGGTAGTTCTCGCCGACGGCCACAAGGTCAAAGCCGGGCCGGACCAGAACGCCGACCTCTTCTGGGCGCTTCGCGGAGGAGGCGGCAACTTTGGGGTGGTGACGACACTCGAGTTCCGGCTGCATCCGGTGAAGGACATCTACGGGGGCCCGATGTTCTTCGAGCTGGACCAGGCTGCGGACATCCTCCGGTTCTTCCGCGAGTACATCAAGACTGCGCCCGAGCAGATGGGTGGGTTCCCCGCGTTCCAGATCGCGCCGCCGCTGCCGTTCATTCCGGAGAACCGCCACGGGGACACCCTCGCGCTCATCGTGGGCTGTTGGTCCGGGGCACTCGCGGAGGGTGAGAAGCAGTTCAGAGCTTTCCACGAGGTGGCGCCGGTCGTAGCGGAGATGGTCGGCCCGATGCCCTACCCAGGCCTCAACAGCGCCTTTGATGCGCTCTATCCGGCCGGCCAGCTGCAGCACTACTGGAAGGCGAACTTCGTGAAGGAACTGACCGACGACGCCATCGTCGCTCATGTCGAGCATGGGTCGAAGGTGCCGGCGCTCACCTCGACGACGCACCTCTATCCGATCAACGGCGCCTGCAACCGCGTGGCGTCAGATGCCACCGCCTTCGCGTATCGCGATGTGACCTTCGCCACCGTCATCGCGGGGATGTGGCCCGACCCGGCCGACAACGAGTCCAACATCAAGTGGGTTCGCGACTATTACAATGCCACCGCGCCGCATTCCGAGTCGGGCGGCTACATCAACTTCATGTCAGGCGACGACCAGGGTCGCATCCGGGACAACTACCACGGCAACTACGCCCGCCTCGTGGACATCAAGCGGAAGTACGACCCCGACAACCTCTTCCATGTCAACCAGAACATCAGCCCTGACGACACCGGCGATCAGCCGAGGGGCACGTGATGGCGTCTCAGACGGTGTCCGCACTGGCGGCCGTCGAGCGGTTCAACGAGGCATTCGGGCGGGGCGACGTCGACGCGAGCATGGTCCGGATGACGGAGGATCGTGTCTTCGAGAGCAACACCCCACCTGACGGGGAGCGCCATGCCGGTCAGACCCCAGTGCGGCGCTGTCGGCAGAAGCTGTGTTTTGCGACTTGTTTGATGTGTGGGGAGCCGATACCGGCACCTGCCTGACGGCAAGCAAGCGTCGTCCACCGAATCTACAGGAGGTATTGTCAATGGCACGGATGATGGCCGACTGCCGGAAGTCACCCAGCGTGACCAACTGCTCACTCGTGATCATCGGCGAAGAGGAGGAGGTGGTGCGCGCTGCGAGTGAGCACGCGGCCTCCGTTCACCAGCATCCGGACACGGCCGAGCTTCGGGAGATGATTCGCAGGGATCTCGAACCTGCCGAGGCGTACCAAGCGATGCGGTCGTAACAGCTACAGACGGCCGGTAGGTGAATCCGCCCCGCGCTCAGCTCATGCCCACGCGAACCGATTGGTCGGGCCGAGCCGGGGCGGTGGGATGGCAGCGGATGCGGGCCCGGATCGACGTGTTCTCATCGGAATCGTTCGCCGCGTCAATCAGTTCGCTGCAGCCCTTTCACGACCACCGACCTCAGTCGGCCATCAGACGCGCTGGGCCGAGCCCGGCCATGTTAACCGCGGGGGGTCGTCCAGTAGCAAGCTGCGCCAACACCAGGCCCCACAACGGGGCCAGCGTGAACGAGTAAGTGCCGCCCGCGACCAGGAAACCGGGCGCGCCAGGGACCTCCCCGACGACCGGGAGCTCGTCGGGGGTCGTTACCAGCGGGCCTGCCCACACCCTGTCAATCGGCAGATCGGCCAGGAAGGGCAAGACACGAGCTGCCAGCGCGATGTTGCACACCGTGCTGTGCTCGCTCGGTGCGCTCTCACCCAGCAGGTCCATCCGTTCGGCGGGCCAGCCGCCACCGATCACAAGCTCGCCTGATCTCACCTGCTTCACCGACAGCGAGAGGCCTGCGTGCTGCACCAAATGGCGGAGTACGCTGGGCTGCGGGCTCGTCGCCTGGACCTGGATTGCTATCGGGCGGATCGCAAGCGCAATGCCCGCCATCGCCGCGACCTCCGCCATCCACGAGCCTGCCAGGTCGAGAACGAGCGGGGCAGCAACCGCACCTTCGGGGGTCATCGCGATCCAATCGACACCCAGACGCCGAAGCGCAACAAGCGGCATGTGGACCCGCACTTCGGCCCCCAGTCGTTTGGCGGCCTCGAGATAGGCTGGCGTTACTTGACCAGGGTTTGCAAAACCGTCCTGCGCGCACCATAACGCTGCCAATACGCCGGTAGAGAGCAATGGGAGCGCGCGGCGCACGGTCTCCCCTTCGACCAGTTCGGTTGGCAACCCCTCGCTTTGCTCCAGGGCGTGCTTTCGCGTCAGGGCGGCGACTTCTGCTTCCGTCTCGGCAACCATAAAGCCGCCGCTACGCTGGAGGTCGATCGTCGCGTCCAGCTCGTCCTCGACGTGATCCCAAAGCGCCGAGGCCGCGATTTGGAGCGGAAGGAACCGGCGGGCATCCGCCTCCTTGCCTTGCCCCGGGCGCAGAGGGTTGATAGCCTGAATGTGCAGATTACCCGCGGTTGCTCCCGAGCCTCCCTGGTTGGGCGTGCGGCGCTCGAGCACGATCGTGCGAAGCCCCATCCGCGCCAGATTGAAGGCCGCCGCTGCGCCCAGCACTCCGGCCCCCACGACGATCGCGTCATACGTGGCCCTGCACCTCACGTTCGTTGCCGATGCTGCCAGCTCACCCGGGACATCCACTCGAGTGGAATCTCAGCGTGCATCGCGCTCGCTCGTGGCGAATACCGCCGCAGCGACGCGATCGCGAAACTCGCGGACGTGCTGGACGAGGATCGTCGCCAGCGCTAGTCTGTCGCCGCGATCCAGCGCGGCTGAGGCAAGCCGCAACGTGCGTCGCTGAATGTCTGGCGCCTCCATGCCGCATCGCGTCATGTAAAGGAGTCGGAGCGAGGAGTCGGCCATCTGCCTGTACGCGCGTTGAAGGTAGGAATTGCCAGTCATCTCCAGCAGTAGATCGTGGAACGACTGGTCGAGCTCAACGTCGGACTCAGCGCCCGTCAGGGACTCCGATTTACGCGCCAGCAATTGCAGCCGCCTCAGATGGTTTGGCCCGTGGCGGAGGGTCGCGAGCTCGGCGACGAGCTGCTCGAGACCCACCCGAACTTCGAAGATTTGCTGCAGGTCACTGAGCGTTACCTGGGTAACGAAGGTGCCCCGGCGCGGCCATATTTCGACCAGGCCGTCGTGCGAAAGGCGCTGGAGCGCATCGCGGACCGGCGTCCTGCCGATGCCGAGGCGAGGGCAGAGCTCCGACTCCACGATCGCTGAGCCCGGCGGCAATTCAGTTCGGATGATCTCCTGACGTAACAGCCGGTAGGCTCGGTTCGCCTCGGTCTCACTCATCCTCATGCCGGTTTTACCGATCGCACGAAATCCAGGACCGGGGATCCTGTCCTCGAAGCATGTTCGCGATCAGCGAGACCGGCACCGAGCCGAAGCCAAGGAATCGATCGTGGAAACTCCGAATCGACGCTTGCGGCGCACCCGGCCCAACACCCATCTCATCGCGAAGACGTGCGATGGCATCCGCCCCCAGCAGATAGCTTGACGGGTAGGTCGGGTTGTCGTGACGCTGGTAGCGTCGCACCTCCCCCTGTGCCATCCGGATGCCCAGACCGACCTTTTCGGTCAAGATCGTCACCGCCTCGTCGAACGTCATGGAGCCGGCGTGCAGACCGGTATCGATGACGAGCCGGGCGGCTCGCCAAAGGCGATTCCGCGCACGGAAGAGCTGGTCGCCGGGGTTCATGGGGAAGCCGCCTTCGACTTGCAGGGACTCGACATAGAGCCCCCAGCCCTCGATCATGACCGAGCTCATCAGGTAGCGGCGAATCGGGGAGCGCTGAGTCGCAGCCTTGTGGTGGACGCGCTGCAGATGGTGACCAGGGTAGGTCTCGTGCCCGGCGATCGACTCGATGAAGGGGAAGGAGTGGCTGCGCAGGTGCGCCTCCATCTGGGCCGGTGTCAGCGAACCCTCAGGCCGCGTGATGAAGAATGTTGTCAGCATGTCGGTGTCGAACGGGGGGCTGAGCTTCATCACGCCCATCGGCAACGAGGAGCGGAGGTAGTCAGGCAGCCAGGCGAGGCGGCACTCCTCCTCGGCTGGTATCGAGACCAGTGCGGCTTCGACCGTATGCTGCCGAGCCCGTTCGACGGCAGCACGATACGCGTCGAGGAGACTGTCTGCGTCCGGATGCCGTCTTTCGCGATCTCGCACGACTGCCCGCCAGCTGGCGTCAGGATCCAGACGGCGCGCAGCAGCCGCCAGTCCCTGGAGTTCTTCCTCCATCCGCTGCGCCCCGATCTCTGCCACCTCGAGGGCATCAAGAGGGAGTAGGTGTTCGTTCTTGAGCAACCAGTCGAAGCGATCACGGCCGCTTCGCCATGTGCCCTGTGCGCTGTCCCGGAACCGATTCAGAAAGCGAAGGAATTCCTGAAGCCGGTTCCCCAACCTGGTGGCTACCGCCTCCAGTTCGCGTCCCAGCACACCTGCATTCGCACTCGCGAAGGCTGGAACCGAGTTGCTCAATAGCCCCGCCAGTCCCACGCAGGCCTCGATTCCCATGTCAACGTAAGCCGGAGGCGTGAGCTGAGAGTCGAGAGCGCGCTCGGCCCCGTCCAGGTACCGCGGGCCGCCGCGCATACGGTCGACGAGAGCATCCGCCCGCACGTCTTGAGGGAGCGAATCCACTGTAAGGAGGTCGTTGATTGCATCACCGAGCCGCTCCACGTACCAGTAGGGGCAACGAGCCTGGGGAGCGACGGCGTCGGCCTCGGCAAGGAAAGCCTCTGCGTCGAGGCGCGCGACCGTGCGATCGAGCTCGCCTTGGGGGTCATCGGTGGGCGGCAGGTCCCCCAGCTCACGAACGAACCGCTGGCGCCAAGCGCGGCTCGCCGCGAGCGCCTCTGGCTCCGTGACCGGCAGACGGCCGTCCCGGACGCGGTCCCCGCGATTGGTGGCCAGGATCGGGTCGTCATCGAAGACCTGCCGCAGGTAGCCGTCCAACAGGTCGGCCGACGAGCGCGTCATTGCCGACCTCCCGTTCCCTGAGCCAACGCCAGGTAGTCGTCGACGACTAACGACAACGCGCCCAGCGAGATCGTCCCATGACCGAGCACCACGTCATGGAAGGTGCCAAGATCGAACCCCGATCCGAGTGTCGCCTCCGCACGACGACGCAGCGACCGAAAGTGGTCAGCCCCCACCCCGTAGCTCAAGCCCTGACCGGGCCAGGTCAGGTAACGGTCCACCTCGATCTCGATGTTTTGAAGGTCCTGCGGGCTATGCCGACGCAGGTAGTCGATGGCCTGCGCCCTCGACCAGCCCAACGCATGCAAGCCGGTGTCCGCGACGAGCCTGCACGCTCGTCGCGAGGCGAGGGAAAGCACCCCTAATCGTGCCAAGTCGTCGTCATAGAGTCCCACCTCATCGGCCAAGCGCTCAGCGTAAAGCGCCCACCCCTCCGCGAACGCTGAGACGTGCCCATAGCGCTGAAAGTGATGCAGTTGCGCCAGCTCGTGAGAAAGCGCGATCTGGGTGTGGTGACCCGGGATACCCTCGTGGAACGCGAGCGCCTCCGCTTCGAAGCGCAGTCGGGTGTGGACGGGCGTCGTCGTCAGCCAGTAGGTGCCCGGGCGCGCCGAACGCTCGTCGGGCGGCTGGTAGCCGATTGTCGAGTCCGAGTTTGCAAGAGGCGGCTTAGGCCGCACCACGCAGTCCGCCTGCGGCGGATGGCCGACCAGCTGGCGATGGTGAGAACGCGCGCGTGCCAGCGTTTGCTCGGCGACCGCGACCACGTCCGCCTCAGTCGAGAAGCGGAGTGCAGGATCCTCCCGCAGTCGACCGAAGAGTAGAGCTGGGTCGGAGATGCCAAATACAGCTTGGCCTAAATCCCGGTACTCCAATGCCAGCGCCTCGACCTGCGCCAGGCCCAACTCGTGGATCGCTCGGGGTGAGCCGGGGAGGCTCGTGTGCTCCAGGATCGACGCCGCGTACCGCTCCTCGCCCCCAGACACCCAGCAGAGCCCGCCATGCTCGTCGTCCCGGGCGACCGGGAGGAGGCGGGCCTCGATCACATTGCGGAACCGCCGCAGGGCCGGCACGACGGCGGTCTGAAGGAGGCGGTTGCGTTGACCCTCCCATGACGGCCACCCCCTCAAGATCTTCGGGGGAGGGCAGGGGACCCGCAGCGGGTCGTCGGTGCCGCGGGCCAGGTAGGCGTCGAGCTGCGCCAGCGCGCCAGCGACCCCGCGGCGGGTAGGCGGGCGACCGGCGGCCGTGCCGGAAAGTAGCCGGTCCGCCGCTTCCGTAACGTACCTGTCGATCCGCGCCAGACGGCCAAGGAAGCGCTCGGCCGCCTCCGCGTCAGGGATCGTGACGCGGGGGATCTGTTGCAGGACCTTGGCCTGCGGGCTGATCTCGTTGGTCGCCAGCGTGAATTCTTCCAACCCAACGTCGATCCCAGCGATGGCGACATCGATCGCACCGGCAAGGGCGGCCGCGGTAGCGCGGCCAGCTGCCGGCGCGGTGGAACCCGTTTCAAGCGCACCGCCTACCGACCGCAGCTCTCGCCGCTGGGCGGCCCGCGCCTCCTCCGACACCGCAGGCATCTCGGCATCCTGGTCGTGAAACCCCATCTCGCCGGCCCGCAAGGGGTCGAGCGCGAGCCAGGCCCGCCAGAAGGTGTCCGCGAGCTTCGACTCCGGCGCTGCACCGCCCGGGCGACCGGCCATTCCGGGTTCAGCCATTGCCCTCGATCCAAACGTCCTTCATCCACGGCCTGATCCAGGACGTGTAGGGGCCGATCGCGATTCCGTGCACGTCCCGGGTTGCGCCGTACACGAACTTTGGGCTGATGATCGGCAGTTGCGGCAACTCCTCTGATACGAGGTCCTGGATCTGCTGGTAGAGCTGATTGCGGCGGCTGCGGTCGCTCGTTGTCGCCGCCTCCGCGATCAGGTGGTCGACTGTCGGGTTCCGAAAGTCGGCGGAGTTGTTGCCACCAGGGGTCGCCGTCGCCGAAGTGAGAAAGCCGGATGGATCGGGATCAGGG
>JBAPVZ010000154.1:0-4080 GCA_049283435.1 Candidatus Dormiibacterota bacterium | reverse complement strand
GTGCAGTGCGCTGCGCACCTCGGTCGACGCCGCCCCGGTCGCACGGAAGGGATGCAGGCTCGGTGCCGTCTGGCTCAATGCCCACTTGATGGTGCCGCCCGTCTTCTGTTGCGTCGAGCCTCCCGAGCCACTCCCGCCGGCACCGCCGCCGCAGGCGGCGAGCAAGGCCCCGGCCGCGGGCGTCAGAACGAGGGCGCCGGCTCCGTAGGCGGCTCCCCTCAACAGATCGCGGCGCGACGGCATCCGCCTGGAATCCTCCATCCCTTCTCCTTCCCCGGCTCCTGCGGCTCCGGTCCCACCGGGCACCTGACGACCACAAGATAGCGTTCACGGCAGGCTTTGTCTATACAGAGTTCGGCGTCCCTCGGTGGCCGCCGTCCCTAGAAGGACGGGGGTGACGTCGCCCCGATCATCTCGCCCTCTTCGTCGCCGGCGTTCCGCCACCAGTGGGGCACGCCGGCGTCATAGGTGATCGTGTCCCCGGCTTCGAGAACATGCGCCTCGTCGCCGACGTGAACCTCGATGCGTCCGCGCAGGATGTGGACGCACTCCTCGCCGTCGTGCCGGTAGGGGGCGCTGCTGGTGTCGTAGTCGACCGGCACGACCGAGCGGATGACCTCCAGCGAACGCTGCAGGTCGGGCGTCAGCAGCTCGTAGAGGATCCGCTCCTGCGGAAAGACGAGCTGCTTGCGCTGGTCGCGGCGGACGACCGCGCAGGCGGGCCGCACGGAGAGTGGACCAGCGCCTGACGCATCCCGGCCGAAGAGCTCCGAGAGCGACACGCCGAGTGCTGCGGCGAGCTTCTGCAGGTTGTTCAGTGACGGATTCCCGATGCCTCGCTCCACCTGGCTGATCAAGCCGGAGCTGACGCCGGCTCGCTGCGCGAGCGCCTGGACCGAGCAGGAGGCGGCCCGGCGAAGAGAACGCAGCTGACGACCGAGGTCGGCCGGCAGTCCCGCTGCGCCGGTTGCGCCGTCAGCCCGTTTCCCGCTTGACGGTTCCATCAATAAAGTGAAGAATATGGCATGAAACTGAAGGATCCGGCAGCGGCAATGAGCAATCGGGGCTCGGGTCGAGGGATCTGCCGGGGAGAGGAGGGGACCATGGGTCGGACGAGCTTCTGCGATCTGCGGCCGGCGCCGGGGCGGACGGCCTCTGGCTTCGTCGGTGTGCCGGGCGTCGAGCCGGTGTGGGAGATGCCGGCATGGGTCGTCCACGGTGCCCAGGAAGGCCCGACCCTGGCGATCACGGCAGGGGTCCACGCCGCCGAGTATCCGCCGATCGCGGCGGCGACCCGATTCGCGCGGGAACTCGACCCGGCACTGCTTCGCGGCAACGTCGTCGTCGTTCCGCTCGTCAATCGGCCGGGGTTCTTCGCCCGCAGTCTGTATGTGAACCCCGTCGACGGTCAGAACCTGAATCGCTCCTTTCCCGGCCGCCCGGACGGCCTCCCGTCGGAGCGAGTCACCAACTTCCTGATGTCCGAGCTGATCCAGGGTTCCGATGCCTACCTCGACCTGCACTGCGGCGATCTGGTGGAGGCGCTGGAACCGTTCGGCAGCTATCGCCTGACCGGGGACAGCGCGATCGACGAGCGCTCCCGGCGGCTGGTCGAAGCGTTCGGGCTGCCGCACATCGTGGTCCGCGCCAGTGACGATCTGACCGGCACGTCCTACGCGGCGGCGGCGGTGGCCGGCGTGCCGTCCGCGCTGGCCGAAATTGGACAGCAGGGGATCTTCGACGAAGTCTCGGTTGCCCGGCATCTCGCCGGTCTGCGCAACGTGCTCGTGACGCTCGGCATGGTCGACGGCGAGCTCGCCTCGACGCCGGCCCCGACGTGGCACGACCGCTCGGCCTGGCTGCGTGCCAGTGCGGATGGCATGTGGCTGCCCACGGTGAAAGCCGGGGATGAGGTCACGGCCGGTGAGGAGGTCGGAGAGTTCCAGGATCTCTTCGGCGAGCGGATCGAGCGAATGCAGGCTCCGGCTTCGGGAGTCGTCCTCTTCCTCGTCACCTCGCTTGCCGTGCCCAAAGACGGCCCGCTGCTCGGCGTGGCCACGACCTGAGGTGAGAGACGGGGGAGCGACGCGCGTGACCGCGCCCGCCCGGACCTCGCGGCTCCGGCGGCCGGCGGAGGGGGCGGCGTGACGCAGACGCTGTTCGAGAACGCGTCCGTGCTCGACTGCGAGCAGGGAACGCTCCTGCCCGACCGCTCGGTCCTCGTCGAGGACGGCACGATCGTCGCCGTGGACGGGCCCGGGCTGCGAGCGGACGGTGCGACGCGGGTGGACGTCCACGGACGCACCCTGATGCCGGGCCTGATCGACGCCCACGTCCACGTCACCGTCGTCTCGACCGACGTCTGGGGCATGGCGGAATGGTCGCCGACCTACGTCGCGGCCCGGGCCGCGCGGGTGATGCAGGGGATGCTGCAGCGCGGGTTCACGACCGTCCGCGACGTCGGTGGCGCGGACTTCGGGATTGCGGCCGCCGCCGACGAGGGATACTTCGAGGGCCCACGGATCATCTTCGGCGGCAAGATGCTGTCGCAGACCGGCGGCGCGGGGGACTGGCGCGGCCCCGGTCGCAGCACCTACGACGGGCACTACTGCTGCCCGACGCTCGCCACCCTCTGCGACGGGGTCGACGAGGTGCGCAAGGCGGTTCGCGAGGAGGTGCGCAGAGGAGCGCATCACGTCAAGGTCTATCTCAGCGGCGCGGTCGACGCACCGACCGACCGTGTCGACTCGACACAGTTCTCGATGGACGAGTTGCGGGCGGTCGTCGAGGAGGCGGAGGCGGCGAACATCTACGTCGCGGGACATGCCTACACCTCGCGGGCGCTGAACCGCGGCCTGGAGGCGGGCGTCCGCAGCATCGAGCACGGGAACCTGATGGACGAGAGCAGCATCCCTCTCTTCCGGGCGCACGACGCGTTCTACGTGCCGACACTGTCCACCTATCACGCGCTCGCCGAACACGGCGAGCGGCTCGGTATGCCGGCCGAGGCGATGCAAAAGCTCGGCCCGGTGCTGGAGGGCGGCCTGCACGCGCTGGAACTCGCGCATCGCTCGGGACTCGACATCGTCTACGGGACGGACCTCCTGGCCGAGATGCACGAGGAGCAGCTGCACGAGTTCGAGCTGCGCAGCGAGGTGCAGCCGGTCGCCGACGTGCTGCGTTCGGCGACCGTGGTCGCGGCGCGGCTGCTGCGTCTGGAGGGCCGCGTCGGCGTCGTCGCGCCTGGCGCCTGGGCCGACCTGCTCGTCGTCGAAGGTGACCCGCTCCACGATCTCGGGGTGCTGACCAACCCGCAGGAGCACCTGCGGCTGATCATGAAGGCGGGACGCGTGTACCGGAACGAGCTGTCCTGACGGAGGTTTCGCCAGGCCGGAGCAGACGGACCTGGTGGCGACTCGGCGACGTGCAATTCGACGCTGGGCCGCTCGCGTAGCCTGCCGCCATGATCACCTGCGCGGTCGATTACCAGATCGATCCCACCCAGATCGACGCCTTCGAGCGCTTCGCCCGAGCGTGGATGGAGCTCGTTGAGCGGCACGGTGGAACGCACCACGGCTACTTCCTCCCCGCGGAAGGCGCGAGCGACGAGGCCCGCGCCTTGTTCAGCTTCGAGAGTCTCGCCGCCTATGAGCGCTACCGAACCCGATTCGGCTCCGATCCCGACTTCGTCGCCGCCGACCGCATCCGCGACCAGAGCGGCTGCGTCGTCCGCTACCGGCGCACCTTCATGCGGCCGCTGCTCCCGGCGCGCTCCGAACGCTGAGCGGGCTCCGCACGGCGACGGCCGGGATCGGCGCCCGGCGTCAGGCGACCGAGGCCTCGACATAGACGACCGAGTGGGGGGCGAGCTCGAGCTCCAGCGTCTCGCCGCCATCGCTCGCGACCCGGCCCGTTCGCACGCCGACCCGAGCGGGCTCGTCGAAGCTGTTGACGGCGCCGACGTCGTCGCTCTCGATCCGATGCACGATGGCGTCGCCCTGCAGCGGCCGGCCGAACTCGAGCGTGACCCCCTGGGGCTGCAGCGCGCGATTCACGATCGCAATCGTCGTCCGAGCACCG
>JBAPVZ010000153.1:0-1838 GCA_049283435.1 Candidatus Dormiibacterota bacterium | reverse complement strand
GCGCCCCTCTTCTCGTTTCTACACTTGGTGTCGATGAGCCCCCACGCGACCTTCGCCCCCCGGATCGCGATCGCGGCCGGCGCCCAGAGCCGCTCCGAGCCCTACGAGGCGGCGATCCGTCAGGCCGGCGCCGACCCGGTCGTGGTGCGCCCCGGCGCGACCGGCGACGGGCGCCTGGACGGCCTCGCGGGGTTGGTGCTCGCCGGCGGCCCCGACGTTGCGCCCTGGCGGCTGCAAGAGGAGCTGCCCCCGGAGCTGCGGACGGTGGTCCAGGTCGACGAGGAGCGTGACGAGATGGAGTGGACGCTGCTCGAGCGGGCGGAGCGCGAACGGCTGCCGGTCCTCGCGATCTGCCGCGGAGTGCAGGTCGTCAACGCGTATGCCGGCGGGACGCTGCACCTCGACCTGGTCTGGGCCGGCTTCACCGCGATCGACCACCGGCAGCGCGACCGGCGGCAGGAGGTCGCCCACGAGGTCCGGCTGGCGGACGAGGGTCGAGTCCGCGGCACCGCCGGCTCGGCGCGGCTGGGCGTCAACAGCCTCCATCACCAGGCGATCCGGGAGGTCGCGCCGGATCTCCGAGCGGTGGCCTGGAGCGACGACGGCCTGGTCGAGGCGGTAGAGAGCCGGGACGGCCGCATCGTCGGCGTGCAGTGGCATCCGGAAGCGCTGTGTGGCACCTCGGCGGCGGCTCGGAACCTGTTCGCCGACCTGCTGTCGCGAGCCGCCGCCCCCGCCTGACGCCAGCCGGACCCGAGGCGGCCGGAAACCGCCGACGTAGGCTGCAGGCAATGGCAAGGTGGTTTCTGGTCGAGTTCGCGAACGGCCCGGCGTGGGACGCGCAGCGTGGTCGCCGCCAGCAGGCCGGCTGGGACGAGCACGCGCCCTTCGTCGACGCGCTCGTGGCCGACGGTTTTGTCGTGCTCGCCGGGCCGGTCGGCGAGGGAGAGGGCGACGGTGCGGTGCTCGTCGTCGAAGCCGACAGCGACGCGGCGGTGCGAGCCCGATTCGCGGACGACCCCTGGTTGGGGACGATCCTCGAGCTCACGAGTGTGCGGCCGTGGTCGATCTGGGCGCGCGGGCCAGGCGGGCTCCCGCCCGCCGAGGGGCGATCCGGGGACGGGGGCCGCTAGACTAGGCTGCCGCGCCGACGTAGCTCAGCTGGTAGAGCAGCCGCCTCGTAAGCGGCAGGTCCGGGGTTCGAATCCCCGCGTCGGCTCCATTCCGTGGCTCGTCATGACTACCATCCGGGCGGTGGCAGCGTTGACGATCGAGCGTCTCGAAGGCGAGCAATTGCAGGAGATCCGCCCGCTGCTCGTCGACCTGGAGCTGGCCGAGCAGCCCCACTTCCCGGCCCATCCGCAACCGAGCCGCGAGGCGCTGGAGCAGAGCCTGGGACCGATCTCCCCGACCTTTCACGGAGAGAACGTCGTCTTCGCCGCCCGCGACGGCGCCGGGGTGCTCGCCGGCTTCTGCTGGGTCGTGCTGTTCGACCCGGGCACTGGTCTCGAGGGTGAGGTTGCCGAGGTGTACATCGCGCCGGCGCATCGGGGCCGGCGCGTCGGCGAGGCCCTCCTCGACCGCGCGACGGAGCTGTTCCGGGAGCGCGGCGTCACGCTCGGCTACGTCTGGACACGGGCCGAGAACGAGGTGGCGACCCGGCTCTACCGGCGCTCGGGGTTCCAACCGACGACGCAGCTGATCCTCACCTGGTACCCGACCGAGTGAGCCGGGCCGGTGTGACCGAGCCCCAGGGGCCCGACCCCAACCCCATGAGCTCCGTCTCGCGGGGGCCCCGGAGGGCCGAACTCAGCCGTTGATACACTGAACATGTGACC
>JBAPVZ010000152.1:0-8165 GCA_049283435.1 Candidatus Dormiibacterota bacterium | reverse complement strand
CCTCAGCACCGTACGGCTCGGTGCCCCGACCAGGCTACGGGCCGCCGCCATCGCCGCCGCCCGGTTCTGGCCCGCCCCCGCCGCCGCCCGGCTACGGGCCACCGCCCGGCGCTCCGCCCTCGGATCGACCCCGGCGTTGAGACGGCGGGCCTGGGCGCGTCAGGTCGGCGCCGGCCGAAGCCCTGACCAAAAACCCACGGCCAATGTGAAGGAGATCGATTGCTGATGACGCCTGCCGAGCTGCTCGTCGACGGCTACGATCGGATCCAACAGGTGGTCCACCAGACCGTCTCCGGGCTGAGCCCGGATCGTCTCGCGCTGCGTCCGACCCCGGACGCGAACTCGATCGCATGGCTGGTCTGGCACCTGACGCGGGTCCAGGACGATCACGTCGCCGAGGTTGCGGAGCGCGAGCAGATCTGGACCGCAGATGGCTGGGCGAGCCGTTTCTCACTGCCCCTGGAGGAGGCCGACACCGGCTACGGGCACTCGACAGAGGACGTCGCCAAGGTGCGCGTGGCCTCGGGCGACCTGCTGACCGGGTATTACGACGGCGTGCACGCGGCCACGCTCGGTTACCTGCGCGGGCTCGACGAGGGAGACCTGGACCGGATCGTCGACCGCCGCTGGACACCGGCCGTGACGCTCGGCGTGCGCCTGGTCAGCGTCCTCGACGACGACCTCCAGCATGCCGGCCAGGCGGCGTACGTGCGCGGCCTGCTGCGGGCCTGACCGGGTTGGTTCGCCGCCGTCAGTCGACGGCGTGCACCCAGCCGAGGAGGCGCGCCGCCTTCGTGCAGTCGTAGAGGCCGGCGTCCGCCTCGAGCGGCTCGCGAACCTCGACCGATGGATAGTGCTCCCGCAGCAGATCCATCGTCGGCCGCTGCGACATCGTGCGTGGGGCGACGATGTAGAACGCCTCGTGCCCGCTGAACGGCACGGTGAGGGAGAGCAGGCAGGCGCGGGCCGCCTCGTCGGCTCGCGTATACCCCCAGACATGCTTGATCGCGGCCTCCCCGCCGGCCGCCCGCTCGGTCGCGACCTCGCGCCCCGCCACCACCCAGTGGAACCGCATGCTCGCGATCGAGAGGTCGCTGTGGAGCCGGGCGAAGCTGTCGCCCTGCTCCTCGCAGATCCACTTGGACAGCGAGTAGGGGTCCTCGTTGTAGGTCGGATGCCGCTCGTCGAGCGGGAAGTAGTCGTAGCGCGGCCGGCGGCTGTAGACGGCCCCGGTCGCGTTGATGCTCGACGCCTGGCAGATGCGCTTGATGCCGAGCTTGGCCGCGATGCTGAGCGCGTTGTAGCTGCCGACGACGTTGTTGTTGTGGACGACGTGGTCGGGGCGACCACCCGGACCCGGGTAGGCGGCGAGGTGGATCAGCCCGTCGGCGCCGCGCACGGCAGCCTCGAAGTCGTCGTAGTCGGCGGTGTCGACCTGGCGATGGTCGACGGCTGCCGTCATCTGGGCCCGATCGGGTGCGACGCGGTCGATGCTCGTGACGTCGTGGCCGTCGGCGAGCGCCCGTGCGATGACCGCTCGGCCGACCCGCCCGCTGCCACCGGTGATCGCGATTCGCATCCCGCCCTCCTCCAAGTCACGACCTGCTGACGACCGTCAACGTGTCAGGCTAGTCGATCTGTTGCGAGCGGCGACGTCGTGCGGCTCAGGCGTTCGCGTTCGGCGCAGAGCCCTTCGCGGGCCCTTGCGCATCGAGGCGCTGCAGGATCACGAGTTGGGTGTTGTTGATCGTATGCAGCGCAGAGAGGATCTCGTGGTCCTGTTCGGCACGGCCGTCCGACGCCGTCTGCTGCACGCGCTGGCCGACCATGATCACGCTGAGCAGCACGAGCTGCAGGAAGGTCTGCGCGATCCATGAGATGAGCGTCTGGACGTCACCTGTCTTCGTGACGCCCTGGATCACCGAAGGCAGCGAGATGAGGGACAGGATCGTGAACAGGTAGGCGCAGGTCATCGTCCCGACGCCCTCGGTGACGACCACGGCGACCTTCGTGTTGAAGCGGCCGAACCAGCTCGTGCCATGCACCTTCTGAGCCGCCTGCGAGTGGGTCACCGGGCCGCGATGGAGGGCCTTGCGGAGGTGTTCGACGTCCCTCTCGATCGAGTTCTGCATGGAAGCATTGTCCGTAATCGGCTCGCGTTGCGCATAGACCCCTTGGTTAGACAGTCGACCTGCTTGACAGGATGTGAGGTTCCCGCTATGGTCACCCGTCGGGACGGGATTCGTTCAGGATCGCGTCGGCATAGACCGGGGAGCCGCATGCGGACCGCAGGGACCTGGTCCTCGGGTCGTGGGGAGGCTACGGATGCAGTCGTCGCGGGGGCCGAGCCCCCTCCGCCCAGCGCGAAACGCAGGGAGATCCGGGGTCGGGGTCGACGGCCACGTTCCTGGTTGGGCGACCCGCGCGCGCCCGCCGGGCGGTGGCCCACGGCAGGACGTCGCAACGGGCACACTGAGGCGTGTCCATGCCCTCTGAGATCGACCTTCGGTTCGGCAAGCTGGACCGTCAGCCGGCGGCCGAGCGCATCGCGGACCAACTGATGGCGTCGATCGTCGACCGGAAGCTGGATCCCGGTGCCGCGCTGCCGTCGGAGCAGCGGCTCGGCGAGATGTTCGGCGTCAGCCGCCCGGTGATCCGGGAGGCACTGCGCCATCTCTCGGCGCTGCGCATCATCGAGCTGGCGCCGGGGCGACGACCCCGCGTTCGTCCCCTGACCGGAGACCTGCTGCGCACGTTCTTTCAGTGGGCGCTCAGCCTGAACGAGGCATCGCTGCTCGAGCTCCACGAGCTGAGGCGTGGCGTGGAGGGCGAGTGTGTGCTGCTCGCCGCCCAGCGCCGGACCGAAGAGGAGGTGCTGGCTCTGCGCCAGCTGGCCCGCCGCATGCGCGATTGCCTGGACGATCACCCGGCGTACACCGAGCTCGACGTCCAGTTCCATCTCGCGATCGCCGATGCGGCACGCAACCAGCTGCTGAGCCACCTGGCCAGCTCGATTCGAGCGCCCATGGAGCGAACGATCCGGCGCGGGCTGTGGCTGACCCGGGGGGACCCGGCCGAGCTGGAAACGGTGCAGTCGGACCACGAGGCGATCGTCGACGCGCTGGCGGCGAGGGACGCCCCGGCGGCGCGCCTGGCGATGGATCGGCACTTCGATCGGGCGGTGACGCGCTTCATGGCGAGCGGCATCGAGGATCTGGATGGAGAGGGCGAGCCCGCCGGCTGACCGGTCCCGCTCGCCCGCTGTGGCCGGCGATCGCCGGCGAGGGAGGTGACAGTTGAAGATCACGGCGGTCAAGTGCGCGCTCATCGGCGACAACCCGGTCGTCCGCATCGCCACCGACGAGGGAATCGACGGGTACGGCGAGATCGAGGCGTCGAAGCCCTATCTGCAGCCGGTCGTCGGCATCTACGAGCCGCACGTGCTCGGCGAGGATCCGACCGACGTGGAGCGCGTCATGCTCCGCATCCGGCGGCTCGCCGGGTCGAAGCCGTGGGGATCCGCCGTCAGTGCGATCGAGATGGCGCTCTGGGACCTGGCCGGCAAGGCAGCCGGTCTGCCGGTCTACCGCCTGCTCGGCGGCAAGGTCCGGGACCGGGTCCGCGTCTACAACGGCGGTGTCCGCTTTCCGATGCACGGACAGGAGCCGGCGGACTACGCGGAGGCGATGCGCCAGATGAAGGCGGCGCCGCAGGGCTTCACGATCATCAAGCAGGCGGTCGGCTTCCACTCCACGATGGCGACGGACGTGCCCGGGTTCTTCTACGGGGAACCTCGGGGTGGCCATCCGGTCACCAAGCGAGGCCTCGTCACACCGCGCGGCCTGAAGCACGTCGTCGCCTGCGTCGAAGCGATGATGGAGGTCCTCGGCGACGAGGTCGGACTGGCCCTCGACTGCGGGCCGGGGTGGACGGTTCCGGATGCGATCCGGCTCGGGCGCGCGCTGGAGCATCTGCATGTCCTGTGGCTCGAGGACCTGGTCGCCGGCGACTACGTGCCCTACACGCACGCGGACGCCTTCCGTGAGGTGACCCGCGCGACGTCGACGCCGACGCACACGGGCGAGCAGATCTATCTGCGCAATAACTTCATGGAGCTGATCGAGCGCGAGGCGGTACGCATCGTCGGCCCCGACCCCGCCGACGTCGGCGGCATCGCGGAGCTGAAGTGGATTGCGGAGTATGCCGACCTGCACGGCATCCTGATGGCGCCGCACGGCGTCTTCGACGGCCTGATCGGCCTCGCCGCACACGTCCAGGTCGCGGCGGCGATGCCGGACAACTACATCGGCTTCGAGTACCCGATCGGGAAGCCCGACTGGTGGTACGACATCGTGACCGGCCTTCCCGACCCGATCGTGAAGGACGGCTTCGTCGACGTGTGGTCGCGGCCCGGCCTGGGCGTCGACCTGGTCCCCGAGCTGGTCCGGCCCCACCTTCGCGAGGAGGACCAGGCCTTCTTCGATTAGGCAGGCGCAGCATCGGGTCTTGGTCCCCGCCCCCGGCGGACCGTCCGGTCCGTGGAGGCACGGGCCACTGAGGCGGCCGGACGAATGGTCGCTCGGCCCGGAGCAATGGCACGCTGAGACGCTCCGCCTGCGCCATGCGCGCCCATGGGCCCCAGGCGAGCGGCAGAAACGACCCTGGTGTAATGGGATGTCTGCCGCCAAGGGAATAGGATGACTGCCACGTCTATTCCAAGATGTGTCGATCTCCCGTCTCGTCGACAGGCAGAGCATCCGAAGCCGTGCCGATGGCCCTCCGCGGCCTTCGCGCTTCGCCCGTGGAGGGAATTTTCATGCGACGGTCACGCACGCGACCGGCTGCCGCGCTCGGGCTCGCACTGTGCAGTCTCCTGCTGCTCGCGGCCTGCGGCGCGCAGTCCGCGAACGCCGCGACGTCGGTCTCCGGCGGCGGCCCCTCCTCGCAGCTTCGCCTCGGCTACTTCGCGAACCTGACCCACGCGACGGCGCTCGTCGGCCTCCGGCAGGGCTTCTTCAAGCGAGCGCTCGGCTCGACGAGGCTGACGACCGACCAGTTCAACGCCGGACCGGCCGAGATGGAGGCGTTGTTTGCGGGCTCGCTCGACGCCGGCTACGTCGGTCCCAGCCCCGCCGTCAACGCGTTCGTGCAGAGCCACGGCGAGGCGCTGCGCATCGTCGCCGGCGCGACGTCCGGCGGCGCCGAGCTCGTCGTCCACCCGTCGATCACGAGCGTTAGCCAGTTGAAGGGCAAGAAGCTCGGCACGCCCCAGCTCGGGAACACGCAGGACGTGGCTCTCCGCTACTACCTCGCCGAGCACGGTCTGGCGACGACGCAGACCGGTGGTGGGGACGTCAGCGTCGAGCCGACCGACAATTCCACGATCGTCACCGCGTTCAAGGAGGGCCAGCTGGACGGCGCCTGGGTTCCGGAACCCTACGCGTCCGAGCTCGTGCTCCAGGACGGTGGCAAGGTGCTCGTCGACGAGAGGACCCTCTGGCCCAAGGGTCGGTTCGCGACGACCGAGCTCGTCGTCTCCGAGACCTATCTCAAGCAGCACCCGCAGAGCGTCAGAGCGCTCATCGAGGGGCAGGTCCGGACGAATGCGTGGATCGCGGGCAACGAGGCGGCGGCGAAGGCCGCCGTCGGCGATCAGCTGGCGACGCTCGCCGGCAAGCCGTTGCCACCGGCGGTGCTCGATCGCGCCTGGTCGGAGATCCAGCTCACGAACGATCCGCTCGCCGGATCCATCGTGGTCGATTCCCAGCACGCGATCAAGGTCGGGCTGGCGAAGCAGCAGAACCTGCACGGCCTCTGCGATCTCTCCCTGCTGAATCAGGCGCTGGCGAGCGAGCAGCAGCCGCGGGTCGGCGCCGGAACCCTCGGCATATGAGCCAGGACGCGGTGGGCAGCGATCGCGCCACGGCATTGCGCTTCCCGCGCAGCGCCGCTGTTCCCAGCGCGGATCCCGAAGGGCCCGGCGTGGCGGTCCGCCTGCGCGGCCTCGCGAAGTCGTTCTCCCGGGCGTCAAGCTCGGCACCGGTGCTCCAGGGCATCGATCTCGACGTCGCGTCGGGCGAGTTCGTGTGCCTCCTCGGCGCCTCGGGCTGCGGGAAATCGACCCTCCTCAACCTGATCGCCGGTCTCGAGGCGCCGACGCGCGGCCAGGTCCATGTCGCCGGCGGACGACCGGCGCTCATGTTCCAGGACGCGGCGCTGTTCCCCTGGCTCAGCGCCTCGCGAAACGTCGAGCTCGCGCTCCGGCTGTGCGGCGTGCCGCGGCGCGAACGGCAGCCGGAGGCGGCGCGCCTGCTCACGCTGGTCCGTCTTGCCGGTGTCGGCGATCGCCGCGTGCACGAGCTGTCGGGCGGCATGCGGCAGCGCGTCGCGCTCGCCCGCGCGCTCGCGCAGCGTAGCCGCGTGCTGCTGATGGACGAGCCGTTCGCGGCGCTCGACGCCATCACGCGTGATGTGCTGCACGAGGAGCTGCTGCGGATCTGGGCGTGCACGAAGCTCTCGATCGTGTTCGTGACACACAACGTCACCGAGGCGGTGCAACTTGGGCAGCGGCTGGTGCTGCTCTCGTCGCGCCCCGGACGGGTCGTGCAGGAATGGCGCCCGGGGGCGGATCGGTCAGGGCCGTCGGCGGCGCGGCTCGTCGCCGAGATCACCGGTCGCCTGCGAGCGGAGATCAGCCAGCACGCGGCGCCGCAGCCGGCCGTAGGGGCCTGACTTGGATCTGGGCTCGGTCGAGCGCGGGCTCGACACACTCGAGGGCACCGCCCCCGAGCGCACCTCGATCTGGTGGACGCTGCCGCGCCAGGCGCTGCCGCCGGTCGCGGCGATCGCGCTCCTGCTCGCAGTCTGGGAGGCCTTCGTCCTCGCCGGATTCCAGCCGACCTACCGGGTGCCCGGGCCGGCCGACGTCTGGGCGAGCCTCGTCCAGCACTGGCATGACGGTCTCGTGCAGACCGCGATCGTCAACAGCGTGCATCGCGGCGCGCTCGGCTTCCTGCTCGCGGTCGCGATCGCCACGCCGCTCGGGTTGATCGTCGCCCGGGTGCCCTTCGTTCGCACCGCGGTCGGGCCGATCCTGAGCGGTCTGCAGAGTCTGCCGTCGGTCGCCTGGGTGGCGGCGGCCCTCATCTGGTTCGGGCTGTCCGACGCTGCGATCTATGCGGTCGTGCTGCTCGGCGCCGTGCCGTCGATCGCGAACGGGCTGGTCGCCGGGATCGACCAGATCCCGCCCCTCTATCTGCGCGTGGGCAAGGTGCTGGGCGCGCACGGGCTGAGCGGCGTGCGCCACGTGCTGCTGCCGGCCGCGCTGCCCGGCTACGTCGCCGGACTCCGGCAGGGCTGGGCGTTCGCCTGGCGCTCGCTGATGGCCGCCGAGCTGATCACGATCTCGAAGGACATCGGTCCCGGCCTCGGCCAGTTCCTGAACCTCGGCCGGGAGCAGATCGACATGTCCTGGGTGATGCTCGGCATCATCCTGATCCTGATCGTCGGCGTCGCGATCGAGCTGCTCGTGTTCGGTCCCCTCGAGCGGCGCGTACTCCACGCGCGGGGCCTGGCGGCAGTGGCACGCTGAGGCGTGCGAGGGGCCTCCTCCCCTTGTCCGGGATTCCGGCGCGACATCCCAAATCGGGATCCCGCCGCTCGTAGGCTGCGGTTTCGATGGCGACGATCTCGCAGTCGGCCTCGATCTACGCACGCTTGCGGCGCGCGATCCAGGACCTGGAGCTCGCGCCGGGCGAGAGGCTCACCGAACGGCGGCTGGAGGCGGCGTTCGCGGCCTCGCGCACGCCGGTCCGGGCGGCGCTGCTCCGCCTGGAGACGGAGGGGCTCGTGCAGCGGGAGGGTCGCGGCTGGCTCGTCGCTCCGATCGATCTGGAGGAGATCCGGGCCTTGGAGGAGTTCCGCGAGGCGGTCGAGACGGCCGCGGTCCGCCTCGCGTGCGAGCGTGCGTCGGACGCCGATCTGGAAGCGACGGCGGACGTTCTCGGCTCGTTCGCGAGGGACGCGTCTCGGGAGGAGGGGCACCAGATGGGTACCGACTTCCACGTCGAGCTGGCCCGCCTGTCGGAGAATCGGTTCCTCGTGGAGTCGGTCTCGGCGGCCATGACGCGCCTGGCCCGCGCGCGCTGGCTCGAGGTGCGCACCGA
>JBAPVZ010000151.1:0-2396 GCA_049283435.1 Candidatus Dormiibacterota bacterium | reverse complement strand
CGCCCGGTCCGCCGGCATCACCAGCACCGCCGGCGCCGGCCCCACGACCGCCGCCGAAGCTCGGGACCTCGCCGCCGGCACCCGCCCCACGGCCGCCGCCGAAGCCATGGGTTCCCGCCTGCCGGAGGCCGCCGAGAATTCGCTGCAGGCCGTTGTAGCCGAGCGTCAGGCTCCACTCACTGTTGTCCTGCGTGCTGTCGACCCAGGGACGCTGTGACGCGGGCACGAGGTCGACCGCGGTCAGCCAGGCCGCCGAGACGCAGGCCAGGACGATGCCGGCGCCGAACAGGTGGACGACGCGGACGCGCCAGCTCCGGACGTCGGTGATCAGGTAGGCGACGACGAAGCCGGGCACGACCAGGTAGGCGGCGAGCGTCTTCGCGTTGAACGCGAGCCCGATGAAGAGCCCGGTGAGGAGCACCCAGTGCAGCCGCCCCGACTGGACCGCACGCACGGCAGCCCAGGCCCCGAGCACGAGCAGCATGATCATGATCGCGTCGGTGTTGTTGCTTCGAGCGACGACGATCGCGACCGGCGTCAGCGCGAGCGCGAGCGCGGCGACGAGCCCGGCGGCAATGCCCCAGACGCGCCACACCGTGCGGCCAAGCACCGCGACCGAGACGGCCCCGGCGACCGCGCTCGGGCCGAGGATGGACAGGCTCGAGATGCCGAACAGCTTCGCGACCCCCGCCTCGACCCAGAGCGAGAGCGGCGGCTTGTCGACGGTGACGAAGCCAGGGGGGTCGAACGCGGCGAAGAAGAAGTTGTGCCAGCTCTTCGTCATGCTGACGACCGCGGCCGCGTAGAACTCGTTGCCGTACCCGTTGCGGGACAGGCTCCAGAAATCCAGCACCAGCGCGAGCAGGGCGACGGCCGCCAAGCCGAGCGGCGGCAGCCTGCGCAGGACCCGCGCCCGGACGTCGGCGCGGGACCCGGAGGCCGCAGCGGTCATCGTTCGATCAGCCATCAGCTGTGCACACGGTTCAAGGTCGAAAGATCTCCCGGCCGCGGACCGAGGCCGCGACCGCTGGCAGGGTGGGCCGTCACGAGCGCCGCAGCGGTCGCTGGCCGGGTGACGGGGCCGGCACTCGGCGGCCGTTCTCGGGCACGCGCTCGAGCGAGAGCGCGAGCATCGGGCAGGCGGCGACGGCGCGCTTCGCGAGCGGCAGCAGCGGCGGCGGCACGGCGTCCGGGCGCAGCATCGGGTAGCGCCAGTCGTCGAGAGCGACGTATTCCGGCAGGATCTCGTGGCACAGCCCGTGGCCGTCGCACTTCGTCCAGTCCACGCGCAGCCGCTCGGCGCTCATGCGACCGTCCTCCGCCGGCGCCGGGCCAGGCAGGTGCCGTGCTTCTGATGCGCCGACCAGTCGGCGTGGAACGTTCCCAGCGAGCTCCGCAGCAGGCTCGTGGCGCCGTCGGGATGCTTGCACGCGCCCCGACCCTGGAGCATCGTCGACCAGCGCTCCAGCCGAGCGAGCTCGCCGGGGGCCGCGGCGCCGCCGGCCAGGCGCCCGGCGACGGCGGCGATCGCCGTCAGCCCGTGGACGCAGGGTCCGCACTGGCCTGCGCTCGAGGCCGCCATCACGGCCATGATCTCGGCGGTCGCGGCAACGCCGCAGGCGCTCTCGGGCAGGACCGAGACGACGCCGGACCCGAAGGCAAGTCCTCGTTCGCGCATGGCCAGCGGGTCGAGCGGCAGCGACCAGGCCTCCGCGGCGGGCAGGAAGGTCCCCGCGTAGCCGCCGAGCAGGACGGCGTGCGGCGCCTCGCGCGCGCCGCCGGCGAGGGTGGCGACCTCGCCGACCGTCGTGCCGAGGTCGATCTCCCGGACGCCGGGATCGGCGACCGCACCGCTGACGGTGACGAGCGCCGACCCCGGCGTCCCGCCCCGCCCCAGCGAGCGGAACCAGTCGGCGCCGAAGCGCGCGATCAGGGCCGCCGTCGCGAGGCTCTCGACGTTCTGCACGAGCGTCGCACGTCCGCCGACACCGCGCTCGAACGGACGCGGCGGCGCCATCGTCGGCAGCGCGGGGCCGCCGTTCGCGACCTGTACCGCCGCCGTCTCCTCGCCGGACACGTAGCCGCGAGGCGCGTCGACGAAGCGGACGCGACTGCCAAGCTCTGGCCAGCGCTCCTCCACGGCGCGCAGCAGCGTCTGCCGCGCCGGTTGGTGCTCCTCGCCGACGTAGAGCAGGATGCGGTCGGCACCGACCGCGTCGGCAGCAAGGAGCGCGCCGTCGAGCACCAGGTGCGGACGCGACATCATCAGGACCCGGTCCTTCAGGCTGAGCGGCTCGCCCTCGGCGCCGTTGACGAGCACGACGGCGCCGCCGCGGCGGCGTCCGGCGACCGCCCCCCACTTGCGCCCGACCGGGAAGCCGGCGCCCCCGCGACCC
>JBAPVZ010000150.1:0-2782 GCA_049283435.1 Candidatus Dormiibacterota bacterium | reverse complement strand
GGGCCAGCCGGCCGAATCCGAGTTCTCCACACAGTCCAGCGAGCTGGGCTTGGAGCTGGCGCACCGGCTCGACAGCACCGAGGCGGAGATAGTCCAGCGTTGGTCCAACATCGTGACAGCCGACTGGGGCAAGCTGAAAACGGCCGCGGCCTGCATCGCCTCGGAAGACGGCCACGAAGGATGCGCGATTCCCAGCGAGGCGTGGAAGATCTCGATCAATTCCCAGACGCGCACCAAGGCGATCCTCGAACTGACCCTGCAGCGCGAGCTCTACACCGCGCTGGTCCCGGCCAAGTATCCGGTGGCGATGGTGCTCATGCGCCTGCCTCCCGTTGACAATCACCAGACCATCGGAGATTGGTGCCAGCCGTTGCCCCCGTTCACGACGAGCACCGGCCTTTACATGTACCCGGCGGACTTCCCCGAGTACCAAGGCAAGGCATGGCCCATTGTCCTTGTCACGACATCCAACCTGACCGCCACCAGGTGGCCGGCGGCAAGCCAGACGGTTTTCAGCCGCATGTTTGGCAAAGTCAACAACTCAGGTAACTATCTCGAAGGAGGGCTGGGCGTAAGCCCGGTCAAATTCTTCGACAACCACTATCAGATGGGAACGCTGGGTCCCAGCGACCTCGGCAGAGTCCCCAATCCCCGCTCCTACCTCAGCAACAAGTACACATGGCTCAAGGCGTGCAACTGGAAGTGATCGGTGCCCGCCAGTAGAGAGGTGGAGTTCAGTCCTCGTGAATGTTGCCGCGGCACACCTCCTTCGCGGGTGCCCGCGCGCCAGCGAACAGACGTACGAGGTCTGAGAGGTCTGAGATGTGAGACGGACGGGGACGCCGGCGAGGAGCCACCCGAGCCGATCGAACCGGCGTGCAGCGGGGTTGCAGGGAGCCGACATTCCGCAGTGCACTCGGGCCTCATGAAAGGAGTCGCGAAGCGCACCCCGAGCGTGTAGGCCATGGCGAGGACGTGAGCCGCGACCGGGCCGACCGGCTGCAGTGGTCCACTCGGTGAACACCGAGGTGAGGACGGGCCGGTCGAGCGCTGCGGTCACCCATCCATGGTGGCACCCTGCAATGATCGGGCCATGCGCGTCTGCCTCGGCAGCGACCACGCTGGCTTCGAACTGAAGGCCAAGCTGCTCCATCACCTCGCCGGTCTTGGCCACGACGTCGTCGACTGCGGTGCCGAGACGTTCGATCCGGAGGACGACTACCCGTCGTTCTGCATCACGACGGGGTACCGCGTCGTCGCCGACCCCGGCAGCCTCGGCATCGTCATCGGCGGCTCCGGCAACGGCGAGCAGATCGCGGCGAACAAGGTGCCCGGTGTGCGCGCTGCCCTCGCGTGGAACGACGACACCGCACAGCTCGTGCGCGAGCACAACGACGCCAACGTCATCAGCATCGGCGCGCGCAACCACGCCGACGATGTCGCGATCCGCTTCGTCGAGATCTTCCTCGAGACCCCGTTCTCCGGGGCCGAGCGGCACAGCCGGCGCATCGCCGAGCTCGCCGAGTACGAGGCGAGCGGGGCGATCGCGGGCAAGCAGACCACCTGACGCAGATGCTGCGGGTCACGCTGCGCGGCCACGGTATGCCCACGGCCGTTCTCGGATCGGGCGAGACCTGCTGTTCGATCGCTCGCCCACCGGCAGCGCTGCCCCAAGTCGAGGCTGCGGCCCAGCCGCGGTTCACCGCGAGTGACCTGCCTCCGTGCGCGTCGCACGTCTCGCGGGTGCTCGGCGAGCTGTCGGTGGGCGCGGAGATGGTCGGGCTGCGCTGGCGCGGTGGCGCCGAAGCGCAACGGTCCACGCTCTTCGACGCTGCCGGCGGGGCCGCGTCGGGTGACGCTGGTCGAGGCCATGTCGGCGCTGCTGGGGCCTGAGAGCCACCGGGAAGCCGCGAAGGGCGTGCCCGGGTAATTCCGAGGACCCTATACGGAAGAGCAGGGGGGGTCGGGTCAGCGACGGCGGCCGCGGCGGTCTCTGGAGGCGGCGGCAGCGCGGCCGCCGAGGACAGTCTCGAGGGGTGCACCGGGACTTGGAGCGTTGTGTGTCTCACTATGCGCCCAGGGGATGCATCGTTCCCGTCCGAACTGTGGCCGCGGCGCAGCAACGCAGACCTGGTCGATCTCCCGCGGAGCTGCAGACATCGGCATTCACGCAGCGGCAACTCAGAGGCGTCGCCGGTGCGACCTGCTCATCTCGAACACTCGTCAGCCTCGGTCCGAGGCATTGGTCGCCAGCCCGACCAAGCCGCCCCATCGAGCCCTTGCATCCGGATTGCCGGCAGCATAGGCTTGGACCGGATGAAATCAGGGACGGTAATAGCACCGATACCGGCTTCACGGCGTCATGGTCTTTGCCGCGTCTGCCTCACTTTGTTTCTCCTGTTTGCTCTGGAGGCCTGTGGGCAATCAGGCCCCTCGCGAACGTCACTCAGTTCCGATCCCGTGATCCGCGGAATACAACAGCACGCTATTCCGATCAGAACCACCACGCCCGGGGGTTCCGACGCAGATCTCGCCGCGCTCAAGCGGATGGTGGGGAACGCCACTGTTGTTGGTCTAGGTGAGGAATCCCACGGCAGCCACGAGCTCATCGATCTGAAGGCGCGTCTCGTTGAGTACTTGATCAGCTACAGGGGGTTCACCACCCTCGTGATGGAGAACGACTGGGGAAGCTCGCAACTGCTGGACAAGTACATCAACGGTGGACAAGGAGACCTCAAGACCATCATGGCCAGTTCACTATTTGGTGCCTGGCAGACTCGGG
>JBAPVZ010000149.1:0-13965 GCA_049283435.1 Candidatus Dormiibacterota bacterium | reverse complement strand
GGCCGGCCCGGATCGGGAAGTGCTTCCGCACGTCCTCCAAGCGGAGCAGCGAGTCGCCGCCGCCGCTCATGCGGTGCGCACCCCGAACTCGCGATCCCGCAGCGCGCGAAACGCGTCGGCGCCGTAGAGGCATGCCGCCTGGTGGCCGGGCACCGTCTCCACCAGCGCTGGTTCGTTCGTCGCGCACGCCTCCATCGCGACCGGGCAGCGCGGGTGGAATCGGCAGCCGCTCGGGGGCCGCACGAGGGAGGGGGTGGAGCCGGGGATCGCGGGCAGGTCGGCGCCACCCAGGTCGGCGCGCGGGATCGAGCGCAGCAGCGCGGCCGTGTACGGCATCAGCGGGTCGTAGAAGACATCGTCGACCGGGCCCTGCTCGACGACGCGCCCCGCGTACATGACGACCACGCGATCGGCCATGCGGGCGACGACGCCCATGTCGTGCGTGATCAGCAGGATCGCGGTGTGAAACTCCTCCTGCAGCGTGCGCATCAGCTGCAGGATCTGTGCCTGGATCGTCACGTCGAGCGCGGTCGTCGGCTCGTCCGCGATCAGCACCTTCGGGGAGCAGGAGAGCGCCATCGCGATCATGACGCGCTGTCGCATGCCGCCCGAGAACTGGTGGGGATAGTCGTCCACGCGCTGCGCGGGATGGGTGATGCCGACGCTGTTCAGCATCTCGATGGCACGCCGGCGCCCCGCGCCGCGAGACAGGCGCTCGTGCACCGACACCGATTCCGCGATCTGCCGGCCGACCGTCATCACGGGGTCGAGGCTGGTCATCGGATCCTGGAAGACCATCGCGACGTCCTTGCCCCGGACCGCGCGCAGCCGGCGCTCGCTCGCGCCCAGCAGATCGCGGCCCTCCAGGAGGACCCGGCCGGTCGGATGCGAGCTGCCGGGGCGCGGCAGCAGACCCATGATCGAGAGCGCGGTGACACTCTTGCCGCTGCCCGACTCGCCGACGATGCCCAGCGTCTCGCCCGGCGCCAGCTCGAACGACACGCCGTCGACCGCGCCGACGAGCCCGCCCGGGGTGCGGAACTGCGTGCGCAGATCCTCGACGCGCAGCAGTGGTTGCGTGCCCGCGGAGACGGCCATCAGTCGACCAGGAACCGCGGATCGAGCAGGTCGCGCAGCGCGTCCCCCAGCAGGTTGAACGCGAGCACGGTCAGCGTGATCGCGAGGCCCGGGAAGACGGCCATCCACCAGCCGGTCGGCATGTAGTCGAGCGCCGTGGACAGCATCGAGCCCCACTCCGCGGTCGGCGGCTGTGCCCCGAGGCCGAGGTAGCTGAGGCCCGCCGCGGCGAGGATGGTGACGCCGCTGTTCACGGTCGAGATGACGATGATGGGGGCCGCGACATTGGGCAGGACGTGGCGGAGCACGATGCGCGGGCCGCTGACGCCGGCGACGCGTGCCGCCTTCACGTAGTCGGCCTGGCGCACCGAGAGGACCGCCGAGCGCACGGTGCGCGCATAGACCGGGATCACGGCGATGCCGATCGCGACGATCGTGTTGTTGAGGCTCGGGCCCAGGATGGCGACGATCGCGATCGCGAGCAGGATGTCCGGGAAGGCGAGCAGGACGTCCATCACGCGCATGATCACGCTGTCCACGGCCCCCCCGACGAACCCGGCGACGAGCCCCAGGAAGCTGCCGCACGAGAGCGCGATGACGACGCAGATGATCGCGATCTCGAGCGAGATGCGGGTGCCGTAGACGACGCGCGCGAAGACGTCCCGACCGAGCTGATCGGTGCCGAACGGGAACTGGCGGGACGGTGCTGCCTGGACGAAGTTCGCGTACGTGTGCAGCGGGTCGTGCTGCGCGACGAGCGGCGCGAAGATCGCCAGCAGCACCTCGACCACCAGGATCCCGCCGCCGACGACCGCGCCCGGCTGGCGCAGCGCCTTGCGGAGGCCGGCGCCCCAGACACTGACGCGCGCGCGAGGCTGAGGAGTGACGAGCGCCTGGCTGCTCATCGCAGGCGGATCCGGGGGTCGATCACCGGGTAGAGCAGGTCGGTGACCAGGTTGATCAGCACGAAGATGACCCCGGCGAACAGGATCACGCCCTGGACGAGCGGGAAGTCGCGCTCCTGGATCGCCTGCACCGCGAGGTGGCCGACGCCGGCGCGGCCGAACACCGATTCCACGATGACCGTCCCCGAGAGGAGGCCGCCGAACTGCAGCGCGATGATCGTGAGCACGGGGATGAACGTGTTGCGCAGCGCGTGCCGGGAGATGACCGAGCTCCACCGCAGGCCTTTCGCGGTCGCCGTGCGGATGAAGTCCTGATCCAGGATCTCGAGCATGTTCGCCCGCGTCATGCGGGCGAGCACCGCGGCGGCCGGCAGCGCGAGCGTGATCGCGGGCAGCACGAGGCCGGACAGCCCCGGCCCGCTGATGACGGGGAACAGGTGGAAGATCTCCGCGAAGAGCAGGATCAGCAGGAGGCCCGACCAGAAGGTCGGCACCGAGAGCCCGAACAGCGCGAGCGTCATGATCACGAAGTCGAGGATCCGGTTGCGGAGCGCCGCCGCCAGCGTGCCCGTCAGCATGCCGAGCGGGATCGCGATCACCATCGCCGCCAGAGCCAGCTCGATCGTCGCCCCGACCCGGCTCGTGATCTCCTGGATGACCGGCAGGCCGCTGCGAATCGAGCTGCCGAGGTTCCCCTCCAGCAGGTTGCCCATGTAGGCCAGGTACTGCACGGGCAACGGCTTATCGAGTCCGAGTTCCCGCGTCAGGTTGCGAACCGCCGTCGGGGTCGCCTGGGTGCCGAGCATGATCTGGACCGTATTGCCCGGCACCAGGTGGATCATCAGGAACGCGAACACGGTGACGAAGAACAGCGAGACGATCGCCTCACCGATCCGGCGGCCCAGATAGGTGATCATCGGTTCGACGTGCGGCGCCGGCTCCCGAGCTGGCGAATCGTCAAGAGACCTTCACGTCCTGCCAGATCGGCAGGCCCTGGAAGTTGAGCTTGACGTCCTGCAGGTTGCTCGCCGTCACCCCGTAGTTCTGGTTGACCCAGAGCGGCACCTGGATGCCCTGATCGACGACGTACTTCTGGATCTCCTCGTAGGTCTGATTCTGCTGCTGCAGGCTCTGCTGCTCGCGATACTGCTGCAGCATCTGGTCGAGCTTGGGATCGCTGACGTGACTGAGGTTGATCCCCTCGCTGCCGGCCTGCGAGTCGAAGAGGAGGTAGAGGATGTCGGGGTCCGTGTAGGTGTAGCCCATCAGGTGGGCGGCGTCCTGGCCGGCCTCCGCCCGCGCGAGCAGCGTCGCGAACTCGTAGTTCTGGATCTGCATGTTGATGCCGATCGCCTTCAGCTGCTGCTGGAGGAGCTGCGCCGAATCGTTCCAGCTGGAGGGCGTGGCCATCGTCGACACCGTGAACTGGAACGGCTGGCCGTCCTTCTGCAGAACGCCGCCGGGACCGGGCGTCCACCCGGCCTCCCCGAGCAGCTGCTTCGCCTTCGCCGGGTCGTACTTCGGCCCGTAGTTGCAGATGCCGCTCCAGTAGCCGGGGATGGAGGAGGGCAGCGGGCCGCACGCGGGCACGCCCATGCCCTGCAGGGCGACCTTGATGATCGCCTGCTTGTCGATCGCGTAGTTCAGCGCCTGGCGGACCTTGACGTCGTTGAACGGCGCCTTGTTGACGTTGAACTCGAGGTACAGGCCAACCCCCTTGCGCAGGTAGTGGAAGAGGTGGAACTGGCTGCTGCCCTGGAACTGCTTCACCTTCGCCGTGGACAGCGAATAGGTCGACTGCACCTCACCGGACTGGATCGCCGCCGCCATCGTCGAGTCGTCGGTGATGATCCGGAACACGAGCGACTTGATGTAGCCCGGTCCCTGGTGCTGGTAGCTGGGGCCCCAGTGGTAGGCGGAATTGCGCACGAGCGTGATCGACGTGCCCGCCTGCCAGCTCGTGATTCTGTAGGGTCCGGTCAACACCGGCGCCCGGCCGAACTGGGAGCCCTCTTTGGCCGCCACCGCGGCGTCGACGATGCTCGCGTTGCCCGACGCGAGGTTGGTGAGGAACGGCGAGTACTGCTGCTTCAGGTCGAACGTGACCTGATACTGTCCGGTCGCCTTGACGTCCGCGACCGGGGCGAGCAGCGCGGCGATCGCACCCGGCTGGGTGGCCGGGTTCATCGCCCGCTGGAAGGAGGCGACGACCGTCTGCGCGTCCACCGGGTCGCCGTTCTGGAACGACGCGCCGTGGATCAGGTTGAACGCCCAGTGCAGCCCGTCGCTGGAGGTCGTCCAGCTGCCGGCCAGGTCGGGCACGATCTTGCCCTGCGGATTCTGGGCGACGAGCGCGTTGCCGGCGACGTCCAGGATGTCACCGGTCGCGGCCGCGTTCGAGCGCTGCGGGTCCAGTGTGTCCGGCTCCTCCGGGAGCCCGATGGTGACGGTCGCGTTCGCGTTCGTCCCGCTGCCGCCGTTGTTGCTCGCGCTCGACGGGCTGCCGCACGCAACCGGCAGCAGCACCATCGCCCCGAACGCAATGCCCCAGAGAGCACGCAGCCCCCGACTCCTACCCCTCACTCTCTCTCCTCGCTCCCTCGTTTCTCCGGACGGCTGCCGACCATGTAGGTCGACCGCCCGCCATTGTCCAAGAGGACGGCGAGTGATGCATTGTGGGCTTGCACCACGAAGTCGGCCTCCGCTGTCGATTCCGACGACGGTGAATCGCACGTGCGATTGCGGTGCCCGACAGCGAGCGACGGTGGCGGCTGTCCGACCCCACAATGCGTTGCCGTGGCCAACCTGCCAAGGTGTTCGCAAGCTGGCGCTCCGGCCGGCCCCGGGCGGCCGCAGCGGTCCGCAGAATCGGCAGCACCATTGGAGACAAGGGGAGGGGCGGTGAGGACGCGGTTCGCGGTGCGACGGTGCGCCGGCGCCGTCCGCACGGAGCGCGGCGCATGAGACTCCGAGCGGTCGAGCTGCGGCGCGTCGCGCTGACCCTGCGAACGCGGTTCACGACCTCGTCGGGCATCGAGCACGACCGCGACATCCTGCTCGTGCGGGCGTTCACCGACGCCGGCGAGGGGTGGGGCGAGTGCTGCGCGCTGTCGGCGCCCCTCTACACGTCGGAATACGTCGACGGCGCCCACGCCGTGCTGCGCGACCACCTGCTGCCGCGCCTGCTCGCGGCCGGTGAGGTGCCGGCCGCCGGCGTCGCGCCGCTGCTGCGGCCGGTGCGGGGACACCGGATGGCGAAGGCCGCGATCGAGATGGCGGTGCTCGATGCCGAGCTGCGAGCGAGCGGGACGTCGTTCGCGCGCCGGCTGGGGGGCGTGCGTGCCAGCGTCGACTGTGGCGTCTCGATCGGCATCCCGGACGGTGTGCCGGCGCTGCTGCGCGAGGTCGAAGGCTACCTCGCGGACGGCTACCGGCGGATCAAGCTGAAGATCGAGCCGGGCTGGGATGTGGAGCCGGTGCGGGCTGTCCGGGAGGCGTTCGGCCCCGACCTGCTGCTGCAGGTGGACGCGAACAGCGCGTACACGCTCGCCGACGTGCCGAGGCTGCAGGCGCTCGACGAGCACGGACTCCTGCTCATCGAGCAGCCGCTCCCGGAGGAGCAGCTGCGCGCGCACGCCGAGCTGGCAGCGCAGCTGGCGACGCCGGTCTGCCTCGACGAGTCGATCGTCTCGGCGCAGTCGGCGGCCGATGCGATCGCGCTCGGCGCCTGCTCGATCGTGAACGTCAAGCCGGCGCGGGTCGGCGGCTATCTGGAGGCGCTGCGGGTCCACGACGTCTGCCAGGCCGGCGGGGTACCCGTGTGGTGCGGCGGGATGCTGGAGACCGGGCTCGGGCGGGCGGGCAACGTCGCGCTCGCGTCGCTGCCGGGGTTCACGCTGCCCGGCGACCTCTCGGCGTCCGACCGCTACTACGCGGAGGACCTGACCGAGCCGTTCCGGCTCGAGGAGGGCCGCCTCCGCGTGCCGAGCGGACCCGGGCTCGGCGTCTCGGTGGACGGTGCGCGGCTGGCACGAGCGACGACGACGGTGGAGCGGATCGGCGCGTGAGCGAGCAGAGGGAGGGAGCGATGACGCAGACGGAAGCGCGGCAAGAGCCGTCGCAGGAAGAGCTGCAGGACAAGCTGCGCGAGACGGCGGAGCGCCTGGGGGTGCCGGGCGTCGCGATCGGGATCTTCGACCGCGGTGACGAGCGCTACGCGTTCACCGGGGTGACGAGCGTGGACAACCCGCTCCCGGTCGACGAAGAGACGCTGTTCCAGATCGGCTCGACGACGAAGACGTTCACCGCGACCGCCCTCATGCGACTGCAGGAGCGCGGGCTTGTCGATCTGGCGGCGCCGGTGCGCACGTACGTCCCCGAGCTGCGGCTGCAGGAAGAGGACGTCGCCCGCCGGGTGACCGTGCTCCAGCTGCTGAACCACACGGCCGGTTGGGAGGGCGACTTCTTCCACGAGACGGGTGACGGCGACGACGCGCTCGCGAAGTACGTGGAGGCGATGGCGACGCTGCGGCAGCTGCAGCCGCTGGGTGGCCTCGCGTCCTACAACAACGCCGCGGTGGGCCTCGCCGGGCGCGTCGTCGAGAAGGTGACCGGCCAGACCTACGAGGCGGCCGCGCGAGAGCTCGTGCTCGATCCGCTCGGATTGGAGCACAGCTTCTTCTTCCCGGCCGAGGTGATGACACGCCGCTTCGCGGTCGGCCACATCGAGGGCGAGGACGGCCCTCGGGTCGCCGCCCCCTGGCGGTTGCCCCGCTCCTCGACGGCGGCCGGTGCGCTGGTCTCGACGGCGGCCGATCAGATCCGCTACGCCCGCTTCCACCTGGGCCGGGGCGAGGCTCACGACGGGGAGATCCTGCGGCCCCAGACCAGGCTCGCCATGCAACAGCCGACGGGCGACTTCCACGGCTCCGCGATCGCCGACCGGGTCGGCGTGAGCTGGCTCCTGCGGCGGGTCGGCGGCGTCGCCCTCGTCGGGCATGGCGGCACGACGAACGGCCAGCTCTCGGCGTTCCAGATGGTGCCCGACCTCGATTTCGCGGTCACCATCCTGACCAACGCGACCGCCGGCGGCCGCCTGCACCGCGAGCTGCTCGCCTGGGTGCTCGAGCACTACCTCGGGGTTCGCGAGCCGGCGTTTGCGCTGCTCGAGCTGTCCGAGGCGGACCTGGCCGCGTATGCCGGAACCTACCGGTCGGACACCGTCGTCGCGACGGTCACGATCGAGACGCCCGGGCTGCGGGTGGCGACCGAGCCGACCGAAGCCGCCCGGGAGCGCTACAAGGTGCTGCTCGCGGAGGTCCCGCACGATCCGCCGTTCCCGATCCGCCTGCTCGTCGACGACGGCTTCGTCATCACGGACGGCAAAGGAGAGGGCGTGCGCGGCTCGTTCCTCCGGGCCGACGGCAACGGCGTCACCGGCATCAATCTCGGTGGCCGCGTCGCGCTCCGCGTCTGAACGAACCCGGTCGCACGGCGTGACTCGGTACCGCGCCTACGCTGAGCTGGTGAGCTCGCTGCGGGGCCTGATCGAGGATCTCGGGCCGACCGTGCTCGACGTCGTGTCCGCTCCTCGCGGCCTCGACGTCGAGCTCAGCGGCCAGCTCGTGCTGTACGACCCGACGGAGGAGACGGAGGCCGGCCCGGGCGATCTCGTCCTCGCGATCGGTCTGGAGACCGACGCCGAGCGCGCTCGTCTCGTGCAGACGATGGCGGCGGCCGGCTGCGCCGCCCTCGTCGTCAAGGCCCCGCTGCTCGGACGTGAGCAGCCGCACATCGCGGACGAGTCGGGCGTCGCGCTGCTCGCCGTTCGCGCCGCCAGCCGCTGGACCCAGATCGTCCTCCTGCTCAGCTCGGCACTGTCGCGCGGCCACTTCGGCGTCCCCGGCGAGCGGGTGGCCGGGGTCGAGGCGGGAGATCTGTTCGCGATCGCAAACGTCGTCGCGGAGCTCGCCGAGGCGCCGATCACGATCGAGGACACCCGCTCGCGCGTGGTCGCGTTCTCCAGCCATCAGGAGGCGACGGACGGTGCGCGCGCGGTGACGATTCTCGGGCGCCGGGTCCCCGACCGCTACCTGGCATCGCTCCGCCGGCAGGGGGTCTACCGGCGACTGCTCACCCAGCGCGAGCCGATCTACATCCCGGCCCCGGCCGAGGGGGTGCTGCCGCGCGTCGCGGTCGCGGTCCGGTCCGGCAGCCACGTGCTCGGCTCGATCTGGGCGATCGCCGCGGAGCCACCGACGCCGGAGCGGGGACGGGTCCTGACCGACGCCGCCAACCTCGTCGCGCTGCACCTGCTGCGGCACCGGCTGACGTCCGACGTGGCAAACGGCCTCGACGGGGAACTCGTGGCCGCGGTCTTGCGCGGTGGTGAGTTCGCGCAGGATGCGGCGCACCGGCTGCACCTCGGCGGAGGGCCGTTCCGGGTCGTCGCGCTCGGTCTGGAGCCTCCCGCCGAGCCGGAGGCGGCGACGGCGGCGCTCGGGCGCTGCCGGCATCTGCTCGCACTGCACCTGGCGGCGGTGAGCGGGCGGGCGGCGTTCGGCCTCGTCGCGAACGTCGCCTACGCGATCGTGCCCGTGCGTGGCGGATCGTCGGGACCCGCCCCCCCGCTCCGGGAGGCGGCCGAACGGCTGGCGGAGGGGGCCGAGCGGCTGGTCGGCGCGCGCGTCATGGTCGCGCTGAGCACGAGCGCCGAGACGCTCGCCGACCTCCCGGCGGCGCGGGCGAGCGCGGACGAGGTGCTGCGCGTCCTCCGCGGCGATCCCGAGCGGCGCGTCGCCGACCTCACCGAGGTACGGGCGGATGTCCTGCTGCAGCGATTCGCCGACGCGTCCGGCGACCGCCCCACCCTGCCCGCCAGCCCGCTCGCGAGCCTGCTCCAGCACGACGAGCGGCATCACACCGCGCACGTCGCGACCTGCCGGTCCTATCTCGACGCGTTCGGGGACGTCGACGCGACGGCGCGGGCTCTCGGCATCCATCCGAACACGGTTCGCTACCGGATCCGCCAGATTCGTGAGCTGACCGGCCTCCGCTTCGACGATCCGACCGAGCGCCTGTCGCTGATGCTCGAGCTGCGCCTGCTGAGGACGCCTGGCGCGGGTTGAGCGTCGCGGGTCCGCCTGCTGGCCTGCGCCATCTCGTGGACGGCGGCCCGTTGGCGGCCGGCCCGGCGAGGAGGAGACGTCCGGTTGCCTCCCACGAACGGACGTTCTATGATCGGAGGCATGGCTCAGCTGGAGGCGCGGCGCGCTCCGGTCGCATTCGACGAGCGACCCTGCCGCTCGGCGTTGAACCGAGTGCGCGGCATGTACTTCAATTGGTCGCTGAACCCGTACATGGGCTGCGAGCACCGGTGCACGTTCTGCTACGTGCGCGCGTTCGAGAAGCGCGCCGACCGCCCGTCCGGCGACGAGTACGGCCGAACGGTGCGGGTCAAGACGAACATCGCCCAGGTCCTGGACCAGGAGCTGGGCCGCCGCACCTGGCGGCGGGAGGAGGTCGCGATCGGCGCCGCCACCGACCCCTATCAGCCGGCGGAGGGGCGCTACCGGCTGACGCGCGCGTGCCTGCAAGTGCTCGCGAGACACCGCACCCCGACGAGCCTGATCACGCGCGGCCCGATGATCGTGCGCGACCGCGACGTGCTCCAGGAGCTCGCACACCGCGGCGGCGTCAGCGTCAGCTTCAGCGTGCCGACCCTCGATGCCGAGGTATGGCGCCGCACCGAGCCCGGCACCGCGCCCCCGGCGCAGCGACTCCGCGCGCTTGCCCGGCTGACCGAGGCCGGGATCCGCGCCGGCATCAGCATGGCGCCGGTGCTTCCGGGTATCAGCGATCGCCCGGAGCAGCTGGCGTCCGTGGTGGAGCAGGCGCGGGATGCCGGCGCGCGGTTCCTCTGGGTCAATCTCCTCTATCTGCGCGAGGGGACTCGCGAGCACTTCCTGGAGTCGCTGGCACAGCACTGGCCGGAGCTGCTGCCGCGCTACGAGGCGCTCTACCGGGGACGCGCTTACCTGCCGGAGGCGGCGACGCACCCGGTGCAGGAGGAGGTCGGCCGGCTGCGCCGGCGGTTCGGTTTCGGGATCACGAACCGCCCGGTCATCGAGCCGGAGCCGGGCGAGCCCGAGCCGCAGCAGCTGAGCCTGCTCGCCAGCTGACGGCGGCCGCCCGCAGGCCGCGTCCGGATCGTGAGACGGCCGGCCGGTTCGCGACCCGTGCACGTCGCCCGACCGTCATCCGTCCGCCGGACAAAGGCCGAGGTGGCGGGGTGGCGGCGAGGTACGATGATCCGTGCGATGAGGACCCCGCTGGACATGCTCTACGGCCGCATTGGCGGCTTCGCGAAGCACGAGATCGTGCGTCGCACCGTGCCCTGTTACAAGTACGTGATCGAGTCCGATGGCCAGGAGCTCGAGGTCTGCCTGCTCGTCGACTCCAAGTTCCTCTACCGGTGGCCGTACCCCAACGACAAGAGCGTGAAGACACTGGCCCAGAAGGCGTCCTGCCTGCGAGGCGAGATGGAGCACCTGCGGCTGCGGGAGTTCCAGCCCGGGATCTGCCGGTATGCGAACAAGAAGCCCGAGGAGCAGCCGGCCTAGCGCCAGCCCGGAGGCGGCGGCCGTGCCCCCGTCGCCGGCCGCGCCCGTCGTGCAGGACCTGCTCGCCGAGCGCCGGCGGCTGCTCGTGGACTGCGCGCGGCTGCAGGCGCGGCTCGACGCGATGAGCGAGCGCCGCGATCCCGAACGGGAACGGCTGCGGCGGCAGGTCGCCGATCTTCGAGGCGAGGTGGTGAACCTTCGCGGTGAGCGCGATCGAGCGATCGCCGAGCGCGACCGCCTGGGCGCGGGAATCGACGAGGCTCTCCAGGCACTGCGCCGGCCCCGATGACGGTGCGCGGGCGGCTCGAAACATGATTCGCTGCGGTATCGCCGGCTGGATAGACAAGCAGCTGATCGGGTCCGGCATGTTCTATCCGCCCGGTGCGACGAGCTCGGAAGCTCGGCTGCAGTTCTATGCCAGCCAGTTCCCGATGGTCGAGGTCGACAGCACCTACTACGGCATGCTGCCCGAGCACAATGCGGAGCTCTGGGTCGAACGTACCGCGCCCGATTTCCGATTCGACGTCAAGTCGTTCTCACTGTTCACGCAGCACCCGACCTCGCCCCGGGCGATGCCGCCGGAGATCCGCTCGCTGCTGCCGGCCGGCCTTGCCGGGAAGAAGAACGTCTACGTCGAACAGCTCCCGGACGAGGTCGTCGACGCCGCCTGGGAGTCGTTCCGCGGCGCGCTCGAACCGCTGCGCGCGGCGGGCCGGCTGGGCGCCGTCTTCTTCCAGTTTCCGCCCTGGTTTCTCCCTTCGTCGCGCTCACTCGCGTACATCGAGCAGTGCCAGGAGCGGATGTTCGGCGTCCCGATCGCAGTCGAGTTTCGGCGCCGCACCTGGCTCGACGACCGCCATGCCGAGGGGACGCTCTCGTTCTTGCGCGCGCGCGACATCCCGTACGTCGCCGTCGATGCGCCGCAAGGATTCGACTCCACGATGCCGCCGGTCCTGGAGGCGACGTCGAAGCGGCTCGCCGTCGTCCGTTTCCACGGCCGCAACCACCGGAACTGGAACCTGCGGGGAGCGCCGCCGAGCGTGCGCTTCCAGCACAACTACGAGGACGCCGAGCTGGAGGAATGGGTGCCCCGGATCCTGCGCGTCGAGTCCGAGGTGGAGGAGGTCCACGCGATCATGAACAACAACTTCTCGAACTGGGCGACGACGAACGCGAAGCGCCTCGGCGAGCTCCTCGAGGAGGCGCGCCATCGGGGCCGGCCGGGGTAGCGCTGCCGCGCTCGAGGGATCCGGTCCGCAGCCCCGAGCGGACCCGGCTCAGCGACGCAGCTCAGGGGGCTGCCGATCCGGCTCCGGAATCTGCGGCCCCTGCCGGCGCTGCACCTCACCGAGCGCGTGGTCCATCAGGCCGCCGAAGAACGGCTCGGCGAGCTTCGCGACGCGGTAGGGGAAGGCGACGATGTCGCGCCGCGGCCAGCGGACCGCCCGCACGATCGTCCTGGCGACGCGCTCGGGGCTCTGGACGAAGCGGCCACCCTGGCGCCGGCCCCCGAACGCGGTGCGCGTCGTCCCCGGGTAGACCGTCGTCACCTTGACTCCGGTGCCGCTCAGCTCACCGCGGAGTGCGTGGGAGAGTCCGGTCACCGCGTACTTGGTCGCCGAGTAGAGCGCGCCGTAGGGCACGGCACGGAACCCGGTGACCGAGGACACGTTGACGATCACGCCCTGACCGGCGTCGAGCATCTTCGGCAAGGCCGCCTGGATGACCCAGACGATGCCGAGAAGATTCGTGTTGACGAGCTGGACGACCTCCCCCTCCTCCATGTCGAGCAGCGGGCCATGCCAGCCGGCGCCGGCGTTGTTGACGAGGACATCGATGCGCTCGAACGCCTGCACCGCGGCGCCGACGAAGGCACGGGCGTCGACGGGGCTGCCGAGGTCCGCCTTCTTGATGATCACCTCGGTCGCCCCGGCCGTCCGGCAGCGCTCGGCGACCGCCTGCAGGCGGTCCAACCGCCGACCGCAGATCGCGAGCCGAGCGTGCCGCTTCGCGAACGCGAGCGCGGTCGCCTCGCCGATGCCGCTCGAAGCGCCCGTGACGAGCACGGCGGCGCCGCGCAGCCTGACCATGCGAGCAGTGTAGGGGCACTCCTGCTGCCCGACGGCGCCGCGGCGGCTCGCGGTCCAGGTCACCGAATCGCCGGCGATCGCGCCGGCTGTCGGGGCACCCCATCGTCCGCCGCCGCACGGTCCTCATTCGCGCTCGTAAGCAGGCCGGCAGCGGCCGTCAAGGCCGGGCTCTCGCGATGCTCCGAGCCCCCTCCGATGAGGGGTTGCGGTGTCCGGGTTTGATCCGACCACGGACGAGTCCTTCAGGCGGCCGGGCCGCTTTCGGCCGGGGACTGGGCTTTCGACTCCTCATCGACGTTGACCGCGGTCTTCCCCTCACCGAGGAGCGGCGCGAGCGGTTTGTCGAGCGCCCAACCTCGCGTGATCGGGCCATCCGTCCGTCAGTGGCGATCAACCGGCGGGGGCGGGGATGGCTCGCAGCTCCTCCATCGTGACCTTCCTGTCGCACGCCGCGCACCGGACCTCCTCGTGCACCTCGGTGCCACACGCCGCGTGCACCAGGACCGGGCTCAGATCCTCCCCCTCGGTCCAGCGCTGGCCCCACCCGCGCAGAGCCCCGACCACCGGCGCCAGCGCCCGTCCCCGCTCGGTGAGCAGGTACTCGTAGCGGTCCGGGTGCTGCTGGTACCGGGATCGTCGCAGGACCTCCGCGTCGACCAGCTTCCGGAGCCTGGTCGCGAGGATGTTGTCGCCCATCCCGATGCGCCGGAACTCTTCGTAGCGGCGGGATCCGAAGAGCGCATCGCGCACGATCAGCAGCGTCCACCACTCGCCGACGATGTCGAGGCTCCGCGCGATCGGGCAGGGCAGATCCGCTAAGCTCGTCCGTTTCACCTTCTCAGCTTAGTCACTTGCGTTATTGGAGTGAGTCTGGGATAGTCACTCCTATAACGAAAGTGAGGTCGTCGGACCTCGTTCAGTGGAGGTGATCCGATGTCGACGCTGGTCATTGAAGTCGCAGGTGGAGCCATCGCCGCGTCGCCACCGTTGGCGCTGATCGGGCTCGCCCTGGTCCTGGTTCCGCAGAGCCGCCAGCGGATCCTGGCGGTGACTTCGATCGGAGTTCTGATCGTCTGGTACGCGGTGGCCTATGTCGCGCTCTCGCGCGGCGCCCTCGGGGGGGTCGGGCCGGCTGGAATCCCGAAGGGCGCGCTGGCGTTCATCCCGGCGGCGGCCGCGGTTCCGATCGTGGCTCTGGCTCCGGCGCCACGTCGTCTGCTCGCCGGCGCCGACGTTCGCGCCGGCCTGATCGCGCTCCAGACCTATCGCGTC